>JAVCCL010000026.1 GCA_030765505.1 Candidatus Kaelpia imicola
GGCCTATTCTTAACTCCATTAGACTCTTTTACATGAACCCAGATTCCGTCTACCATTAGATATTTATACTCATCGTTTATTTTCTTTGTTCTGAATTCAGTTAAGCTATTATCCAATATCTTCATTAATCTTGATGCTGTTCCATGGCTTACAGCATCTCCTATAAACTCTTTGAAGAACTTATGCTGTTTCCGTGTTGAAAATCAAAGTATCATAGACATTACTACCATCTGATCAAACTTCTTCTGTCTCCTCTGGTATTTCTCAAACAATGAATATCTTATCTTTGTCTTACCTTGTGTTCTGGGTATTTTTATTCTTGAACAGCCGAATGTTGTAGTTAAAAACCTTTCATACTCTCCTTTACGATTATCTTCTCTTCTATCATTTCTTTCATATTTGGCTGCTCTTATCTGTCCTGTAAATTCATGATAGATATCACTCTGAATAAGCTCTTCTACTGCTTTATGTGCTCTCTTCTCAAACCCTTCAACATACTCACTCAAGATCCCCATATCCCTAAAATTCCTCTTTACATACTTCCACTGAATTGCTAAATTGTCTTTTGAGAAGTTAACAGGCCTATTCATGGCATACTCTCCTGTCCACATATAGTGGACTGTTAATGTTTGTTATCTACAGGGTATGCCATCTCTTTATCCTTTTCAAAGAACTTTTAATCTCAAAGTGTCCAAAATATGTTACACTACTCATAACAGCTCCTTGACAAATTAATTTATCTGTGGCATATTCTTAAGACTATGAAATACGCAATAATAGAGACAGGCGGGAAACAGTATAAAGTTAAAGAGGGTGATACTCTTAATGTTGAACTTATTGAAGCCGAGAATAATAAGGTTGAGTTTGACAAGATCTTAGCTTTATCAGATGGTTCTAAATTAACTGTAGGCAGGCCTTATGTAGAGAATGTTAAGGTTGCTGCAGAGTTGATAGAGAATAAAAAAGCTGATAAGATTACAATCTTGAAATATAGAAGGCGTAAGAGTTCGCAATCTAAGAGAGGACATAGACAGATTCTGTCTAAAGTCAAGATAGAGTCTATTCCGGAGGCTTAATATGGCACACAAAAAAGGCGGCGGAAGTACCAGAAACGGTCGTGATTCTAACTCTCAGCGCCTTGGTGTTAAGAGTTTTGGCGGAGAACGTATATCTGCCGGCTCCATAATTATAAGGCAGCGCGGCACCAGATTTAAGCCTGGCTGGAATGTAGGCAGAGGCAGAGATGATACGCTCTTTGCTTTGAAGGACGGCGTTGTAAAGTTCCGTTCTCAAAGAACGGTTGATATTATCCCTGAACAATCCTAATAATCCTTCCTTAAGTTGAGTTTTGTAGATAGAGCTAAAATTTACGTTAAAGCAGGAGATGGCGGCAGAGGTTGTCTTAGCTTCTATTTTCACAAACCCAGTTCAAGAAGAATCCCTGACGGCGGAGACGGTGGCAGAGGCGGAGATGTTGTAATAAAGACAGATACCAATCTCTGGGATTTAACCCATCTTAAATTTCAAAAACACCATAAAGCTGAGAAGGGGAGACATGCCAGCAGCAACAACAAGAAAGGCAGGAGAGGTAAGGATAGGGTGATATCAGTGCCTTTGGGAACAGTTATTAAAGATTTAGAGAGCGGGTTTTTGATCCGTGATATGGCATCTGAGGGTGAGTCTCTCATTGCTGCAAAAGGCGGGGAGGGAGGGCGAGGTAATGCATTTACGAAGTCTGAGCTTGTTCCGAATAAAGAAGGTGAAGAAAAGGTATTAACCTTGGAGTTAAAGCTGCTTGCTAATATCGGCCTGGTCGGTTTTCCCAATGCAGGTAAGACTACTTTTATAAATACGCTCTGTAAAACAAAAAGTAAGATTGCGTCCTATCCTTTCACGACCTTAGAGCCTCAGCTTGGCGTCATCTGGTGTAAAGATAAGCCTATAAAGATAGCAGATATACCGGGGCTGATAGAAGATGCACATAAAGGCAGGGGTCTTGGAGATCTGTTTTTAAAGCATATCCAGAGAACTCAGGTGTTGATATTTGTTCTCGGGTTATCCGATACTGATATAAATCCGGATCAGGCTTTTAGAAAACTGAGAGCCGAACTTGGGGAATTTGACCCTACTCTCTTAGAGAAAGAATATATTTTAATTGCAAATAAGATGGACCTACCTGAGGCAGCTTCAAAATTAGAAAATTTAAAGCAGAGCCTGAAAGCTGAAGATATATTGCCTGTCTCTCTTCTGGATAAAACAGGCCTCGATAAGGTAAAGACCATGATGGGCAGTTATTTTAACTGATTGCAGAATAGAAAAGATATATTACAATAGTAAACAAATGTATAAAAAGATAGTCATTAAAATCGGTTCCAGTATCTTGCGTAAAAGCGGCGGCTCTCTCAATCTTGGCAAATTCAAAGATATTGCGAAAGAAGTATCTTCTCTTATAGAAAAAAACAGGAAGGTTGTGATTGTCTCATCAGGTGCTATTGCATCCGGTATGGGTAAGCTGGGTCTTAAATCTCGGCCTCAGATGATGTCACGCCTCCAGGCTCTTGCTTCTTTAGGTCAGATAGAGCTTATGAAGAGTTATCAAGACTCTTTCTCTAAATACAGGATAGAGATAGGCCAGGTTCTTCTTAACTGGGATGATTTTTCAGATAGGAAGAGGTATTTAAATGCAAAAGATACGATAGAACAGCTGATTAAGCTAAAAGTAATTCCTGTAATAAATGAGAATGATGCTTTGGCAGTTGAAGAGATAAAGCTTGGAGATAATGACAGGCTTTCAGCTATGGTTGCCTCTCTTATATCCGCAGATCTCCTGTTGATTCTTTCGGATGTAGACGGTATATATGACGGGGAAGGAAAAATTATAAGAAGAGTATCCGATATTAAGGGTGTAAAAAAACACTGTTTTGATACCGATAAAGATTATTGCGTAGGCGGTATGATCACCAAGCTTGAAGCTGTTGAGATTGCCGCTTCTTTAGGCATACCTTCTGTCATAACTAACGGCAATGATAAAAATGGAATTAGAGAGGGGATTGGGCTAGAGAGCGGTACTTTTATTGAGGCAGAGAAGAGACTCTCTGCTAAAAAACATTGGATTACCTATCTTTCAAAGGCTAAAGGCGTGATTACAGTTGATACTGGTGCAGAGAAGGCAATTGTTGAGAGAGGCAAGAGTATTTTGCCTATGGGTATTCTTAGTATCAACGGCCACTTTGATGCCGGGGATTTAATCACTGTAAAAAATGAAATAGGAACAGAGATTGCAAGAGGTATCTCTGGATACTCTTCTTCAGAGATAGAAAAGATAAGAGGGCGTAAGAGTAAAGAGATAGCGGAAGTCTTAGGGTTTAAAAGGCGGGATGAGGTTGTATATAGAGACAATCTGGTACTCTCTGAGGTTAAAAGATGAATTTAGACAAAAGGATTGAAAGAATAGCAAGAGAGGCTAAGGATGCTTCTTTCAAGATTGCAATACTCTCAAGCAGCAGCAAGAATAAGGCTTTAAGAGCTATGGCAGCTGCCATAGATAAGAGTTCAAGTTATATTAGTTCCGAGAACGAGAGAGACCTAAAAAAAGCTAAAAGAGATGGACTTAGTTCTACGATGATTGATAGGCTCTATCTCAGCTCTAAAAGAATAAAAGAGATGTCGAGGTCGCTAAGAGAGATTGCAAAGCTTAAAGATCCTTTAGGCGAAATCATCAGTCTTTGGGATAGGCCGAATGGTCTTAAAATAGGCAAGGTTCGTGTTCCAATAGGTGTGATTGCGATTATATATGAATCACGTCCCAATGTTACGAGTGACTGTGCTGGGCTCTGTCTTAAAAGCGGTAACTCTGTGATTTTAAGAGGGGGGAGTGAAGCTTACAGCTCTAACCGCGCTATACATCAAGTTTTAACAGCTGCGGCCTCTCCTATAATACCTAAGGATGCCATAAAGCTAATTCCAACGAAGGATAGAAAAGCGTTGGACTATCTTCTGAAACTTGGCAGTCAAATAGATCTTCTAATACCTAGAGGCGGTGAATCTCTGATAAGATATGTGACAGAGCATGCTGCTATGCCTGTAATAAAGCATTACAAAGGGGTCTGCCATCTATTTGTTGACAGATCGGCAAAGATAGATATGGCGATAGATATTGCTTTAAATGCCAAAGTACAGAGACCCGGCGTCTGCAATGCTATTGAGACGCTCATAGTCCATAAAAATATAGCTAAAAAGCTTCTTCCGCTTCTTGGAGAAAAATTAAAAGATGCCGGAGTTAAACTTAGAGGCTGCAGTAAGAGCAGAGCGGTTCTTCCTTGGATAGAGAAGGCCAAAGAGGGAGATTATTACAGAGAGTACCTAGATTTGATTCTCAATTTGAAAATAGTTGACAGTGTAGCTGAAGCCATCTCTCATATAAATAAATACGGCAGCAGTCATTCAGATGCAATCGTAACAGATGATCATGAGAGTGCTTACAGGTTTTTGAGAGAGGTTGATTCTGCTTGTGTCTATCTCAATGCTTCTACTCGTTTTACTGATGGTTTTCAATTTGGAATGGGGGCTGAGATGGGTATATCAACAGATAAGATACATGCTAGAGGTCCTATGGCGCTTGAGGAGCTGACAACATATAAATATGTAGTTTTTGGAAATGGTCAAATCAGAGTCTAAGCTTAAAAAATCAAAAAAAATTGGCATCTTAGGCGGAGCCTTTGACCCTATACATATGGGGCATCTTTTATTAGCGGAGTATGCTTTAGGTGAGTTTGAATTAGATAGGGTAGTATTTTTGCCTTATAATATCTCTGTTTCTAAAGAACCTCCTCAAGCATCATCTCAGGATAGATTGAATATGCTTAAATTGGCAACCATGGATAACCCTTCTCTCTCTGTCTCTGATATTGAGATTAAGAGGGGGGGAATCTCTTTCAGTTATGAGACTTTGAGAACTTTTAAAAAAGAAGAACCTAAAGATGAGACATCTTTTTTAATAGGCTCCGATGCTTTCTCTGAACTCAAGAGCTGGAAGAATTATAAAAGCTTAATCGGAATGACACGCTTTATAGTGGCTGTTAGGCCGGGAACAAAAGTCAAAAGTATTAAAGGGGCTAAATATGATAGGCTTCTTATTCCTCAGATAGCAATCTCTTCATCTTCTCTTAGAAATAGGGCAGAGAGCGGCTTTTCGTTGCGTTATCTTGTACCTGATAAAGTTAGGGATTATATTGTAAATTTCAGGCTCTATAGATGAATCTTGCTATACACTTTTTTCTTTTGCCGCTATTCTTATTTTTATCCGCGCTCTTCTCTTCTTCAGAGAGTGCCATTTTTTCTCTCACTGAATACGAAAAAACAAAATTCAAGTCCAGACACCCCAAAACTTATCAGAGACTTTCCTCTTTTTTAAAAGATTCTACCAAAACTATATCTTTGATCATAACAGGTAATACAATAGTCAACATTGTAACTACCAGCATAATGGGGATATTGCTCTATTATCTCTTTCCCAATATCTCAGTTATTCTTTTAATCTTTATTGTAACTTCGACAATACTTTTTTTTGGCGAAGTTATCCCAAAATTGTTGGCCTTAAGATTTGCAGGTAATTATTCCTTTTTTTCGGTGTATTTTCTTACTATAGTTTCTAAGATAATATTTCCGCTGGAGAGATTGCTTAATAGGGCAGCTATAAGGGTCTCATCACTCTTTTTTTCAGAAGGCGTTGAGATTCTTGAAGATAAGCCTGCACTATCTGAGATATATGCAATTGTAAAATCAGGAGAGGAGAGAGGGCTATTAGAGAGAGAGGAGAGAATCTTAGCCGAGAGAGTTCTTGATTTAGGTAAGAGCTGGGTAAAAGAGATAATGACACCGAGGATTGATATTGAAGCTCTAGAAGAGAGAAGCTCACTGGATGAATTAAAAGTATTAATAAAAAAAACAAAGCATACAAGATACCTAATTTATAGAGAGAGTTTGGATTCTGTTATAGGTGTTGTATATTCAAGGGATCTTCTTTTTTCGAAATTTAGTATTTGGAATAATCTAATCCATCCCGTTTTAACCGTACCCGACTCTATGGATATAGATGAGCTCTTGATTCAATTTAAGGAGAGAAACGAAGAGGTTGCCTTAATTGTTGATGAGTATGGCGGTACAGCCGGAATAGTTACCTTGGAAGATATTCTAGAAGAGCTTGTTGGAGAGATAGAGAATGAGTACAAGAGAGATAAAAACAAAATTAAGAAGATTAACTTAGATACTTATGCTGTTATGGCAAGCGTATCGCTGTCTGATCTCGGTGATGAACTGGGCATAGATTTGAAAACTCCTGGAATAGCATCTCTGGGAGGATTATTGCTCAATCTCTTCCAGAAGGTTCCTTCCAGCGGACAGTCTATCGAGTATAAGGATTTAAGATTCTTCATTAATGAGGTAAGTAGAAACAGAATTAAAAAAGTAACTATAAAAATAAGCAGATGAGTCTCTTAACGTTAATTATGACTATTGTTTTTTTTCTGCTAATTGCCGGCTTCTCTTCTGGTTATGAGACGGGGTTGATATCTATTCCGGTCTCTGTAGTCGAGGAGAGGCGAAATTTAAACAGAAAATCGGATCTCTGGTTAATAGATAAGATGCAGTATCTTGAAAAGCTTGTCTCTGCAACGCTTGTCATGACAAACTTTGCTCTAAGCGCAAGCACGATACTCTTTCTCTCTGCAATCGTGAGGTTTTTTACTGAATCACAGGCTGAGATAATTACTATTATTGTACTTGCACCATTGAGTATTGTCTTTTCAGAGATAGTACCAAAAAGTATTTTCAGGACAAAGCCGTCTCTGATTTTTAGAACAGTCAAAATATTCCGGATTTTATACTACGCTATCCACCCTCTCTCTTATCTGTTCTATCTCTTTCCCTCGAAGATGATTGACAGGTTTAGCAAGACACCTGCTAGAGTACGCTCTCTTGGTTCTAAAGAACAGATCAAAGTTGCGATAGTTAAGAGCGAGGAGAGAGGTGTTCTTCAGGAACATGAAAAGACAATTCTGCACAAGGTTTTTCATCTTAGAGAGAAGCAGGTAAAAGAGATAATGATACCCAGGAAGAGGGTTGTTTCAGTTTCAAGTGATTTAGATACGAACGTTGTTATAGCCGAGTTTAAAAAATATGAATTTTCACGTCTGCCTGTCTACGATAAAGATAAGCAAGAGTATCTGGGAGTTATAAACTATATGGACCTGCTGATTCAAGATATTGATAAGAATATAGATTTAAACAATTTTCTTCATGAGATCTTCTATGTTGATGATAATACATACCTGGATGATCTTCTGATTCAGATGCTTAGGAAGAATATCCATATGGTTGGGATACGCAGTTCGTTGGGTAAAGTTATAGGTATGGTAACCCTGGAAGATGTGATGGAAGAGATAGTAGGTGAATATTAATTTGTTTAAATAGAGTTGCGCTGAAATGATAATTTTGATATATTAATCGAGCTATGAAGATGACCGGTGCAAATATTGTAATAGAGGCTTTAAAACGCGAAGGCGTGAAGGATATCTTTGGTTATCCAGGAGGTTCCGTGCTGCCTCTCTTTGATGTCTTATATGATGCTCCTGTAAACTTTATCTTAACACGCCACGAACAGGGTGCGGTTCACGCTGCTGATGGGTATGCAAGAAGCACAGGCCGTGTTGGTGTCTGCATTGCCACTTCAGGTCCAGGGGCTACCAACCTTGTTACCGGTATTGCAACTGCTTATATGGATTCTATCCCGATAGTCTGTATAACGGGTCAGGTTAAGACTCATTTGATAGGAAACGATGCTTTTCAGGAAGCAGATACAACCGGTATAACGCGGCCGATAACAAAGTATAATTATCTGGTTAAAGATATAAAAGATTTAGGTAGAATAATAAGAGAGGCCTTCTATTGTGCTTCTACCGGCCGGCCTGGACCCGTTGTTATAGATCTACCTGTAGATATAACTTTAAAGCAATATGATTACAAATATCAGGAGAAGGTTTCGATAAGAGGATATAAGCCTGTCTTGAAAGGCCATCCTTTGCAGATCAAAAAAGCAGCTGAGATGATTGAGAAATCGAAACGGCCTGTCCTCTATACGGGTGGCGGTATTATCATATCTGAGGCAGATAGAGAGCTTAAAAAGTTATCCGATAAATGTCAGATACCCGTAACAACTACGCTTATGGGCTTAGGAGGGTTTCCTGAAGATGCGGAGCTATCTTTAGGTATGCCGGGCATGCATGGTACTGTCTATGCAAACCTTGCAATACAAAAGTCAGATCTTCTTATTGCGGTTGGGTCAAGGTTTGACGATAGAGTTACAGGTAAGATTGAAGCTTTTGCACCAGAAGCAAAGATTATTCACATAGATATCGATCCTTCGGCTATAAGTAAAAATGTGGATGTTGAAATTCCTATTGTCGGTGATGCAAGGAAGATATTGATTGAACTAAATAAAATAATTAAAAAGTCAGATTCTGCTGATTGGGTTAAACAGATAAAGAGCTGGAAAAAAGATTTTCCTTTAAAATATGAAGAGACTGCAGCTGGTCTAAAACCTCAATATGTTATAGAGCAGATCTATAAGCTGACAAAGGGTGATGCCATTATAACAACAGAGGTGGGTCAGAATCAGATGTGGGCAGCTCACTGGTATCAGTATACAAAACCCAGAACGTATATCTCATCCGGCGGCTTGGGTACTATGGGTTATGGTTTCCCTGCTGCGATAGGCGCCAAAATAGGTAATCCCGATAAAGTTGTAGTAGATATAGCCGGGGATGGCAGTATCCAGATGAATATACAGGAGCTTGCAACAGCTGTGAGCTATGAGGTCCCTGTTATAATTGCTATTTTGAACAATGGTTGCCTAGGTATGGTTAGGCAATGGCAAGAAATGTTCTACAAAGAGAGATACTCTTATACCTGTCTTGATAATCCTGATTTTATAAAGATAGCCGATGCTTACGGAGCAATCGGCATAAGAGTTAAAAAACAATCCGAGGTTGGGCCTGCGATAAAGAAGGCTTTAAAGAGCAAGAAGAAGCCTGTGGTTATCGATTTCATAGTAGATGGTTTTGAAAACGTCTTTCCTATGGTTCCTGCAGGCGAAGCTATAGATAGAATGATAGGCGGGATGGCTTAATTCTGTCAATAGCCGGGCAGTGAATAAGGAGATAATACCATGAAAAATTACGTATTATCGGTTTTGGTTGAAAATAAGGCAGGAGTTCTTGCGCGCGTATCAGGGCTTTTTAGCGCCAGAGGCTTTAATATTCGTTCTTTAGCTGTTGCTGAGACAGACTCTCCATCGGTATCGCGTATGTCTTTGGTTGTTAATGCTGATGAGAAGACATTTGAGCAGGTAAAAAAGCAGCTCAATAAATTAATAGATGTTGTGGCTGTGCAAGATTTTACAAAAAAAGATTTCTTTGACAGAGAACTGTTGCTTATAAAGTTACGGTATACATCTCAGAGCCGCTCTCATATCATAAAGATTATAGAGTTGCTTGAGGGTAAGATATTACATGTCGGTACCAAGGTAATCTGTATTGAGGTTGTTGGAGACAAAGAGAGAGTTGCTACATCTTTGCAGCTTTTAAAGCCGTACGGCATAAAAGAGGTTATGAGAACCGGTGTCGTAGCTATAGGAAAAGAGTGAGGAGGTTAAAAATGGCTAAGGTATATTATGATAAAGACGCAAATCTGGCGTTTATAAAAAAGAGAAAAGTTGCTATTATCGGCTATGGTGCCCAAGGCAGGGCTCAGGCCTTAAATTTACGTGACAGCGGAGTTGAGGTTATAATAGCGGAGTTAAAGAAATCTCCTAATTATAAAATTGCTCTTAAGGACAAGTTTAAACCGGTAACTGCAGTTGAGGCGGCGAAAGAAGCAGATATTATACATATGCTTGCTCAGGATCATATTCAGGCTGCTATATATAAGAATATTAAGCCATACTTAGAGAAGGGCAATGCAATAAGCTTTTCGCACGGTTTTAATATTCATTTCTCACAGATTATCCCGCCTGATTATGTCGATGTCTTTATGGTTGCACCTAAGGGCCCTGGAACACTCGTTCGTGATATGTATCTAGAGAGAAAAGGTGTACCTAATTTAATAGCAATATATCAGGATGCAACAGGCAAAGCAAAGAAGCTTGCCCTGGCTTTTTCCAAGGCTATAGGCGGTACGCGTGCAGGAGTTATTGAGACAACATTTAAGGAGGAGACAGAGACAGATCTCTTTGGTGAGCAGGCTGTTCTCTGCGGTGGAGCAACAGAGCTTGTTAAAGCAGGATTTGACACTTTGACTTCTGCGGGTTATCAGCCTGAGATTGCATATTTTGAATGTTTACACGAGTTAAAACTCATCGTAGATTTAATCTATAAGCATGGTATTCAAAAGATGAGATATGTTATATCAGACACTGCCGAATACGGAGATTATACCCGCGGCAAACGTGTTATAGACGCAAAAGTTCGCCGTGAGATGAAAAAGATCTTAAAAGAGATTCAATCAGGTTCTTTTGCGGAAGAGTGGATTAAAGAGAATAAAACCGGCAGAAAGAAATTTCTTGCAGATAGAAAGAAAGCAGAGGGAGAGAAGATAGAGAAGGTCGGTTTCAAACTTCGCGAAATGATGCCCTGGATAAAATAGCAGTATTAAAAAATCTGGATTTTAAAGTTAAGTGCAGTATCTTTAACAATACTGCACTTTTTATATTAGCAGCATTATAGTTGAAGATAGCGGGGTATAGTTTTATATTTTTAAGTGAGATTTAAGCTTTATTTATAAGTTTGCATGAATGCTGCTCTGTAGATTATTTGTTCAATTCTCAGCCTTGTAGCTGTCAATAAAATTAATTAAAGATTGATATTTTCCGAACTAGAGCTACTGTTGTTTTTAAAATCAGATTCAGTTTCTAATGGTATTTTTATAGGCTTAGCATTTAGTTTAATTACTTTATATATTAGCATGATGTAAATAGTGCTGTATAATACCCAACTTAAAGGTGCTTTTAGGTTTAATGTTTGCAAGATTATAGATAGAGTGGTAGGAGGCACTAAGGCGTATATCCCTATATTTAGAAGCTGTTTGTATCTAAGGTTTGCATTGAGTCTGTTGTTAAACATTAGACCGAAGATGCTAAAAAAGAAAAGATGTATTAATTTAGAGAAGAACAGAGTTGCTAAAAGTAGCATTAATAGTATTGGGAAAGCAAATACTGCAAGGCGCTTCATAAGGCGGTTTATAAAATCAGGTGTTAGGTCAAATTTAAATTCTCCGGAAGATATACTGATCCCTTCTTCGATTGGTGTTATAAGAAGCTCTTCAATATTTTTTAAGTCATAGACCTTAATCTCTGATTCAATCTTCTCTTTTTTGGATTTTGTAATCAAATTCTCTTTAGTCAACCCCAGGAGAGATTCTGATTCTCCAAGTATTTTATAGGGGTCGCTTTCATTTGGTGCGATTATAAGCGAGAACTCTTTCCACTTTTTTTGATATCTTTGGTCCGGTTTTATTGTCACACCGTCTTTAATCTCTATTGCAGGGATATCTGTTATGTTTTTCTCAAGAACTTGCTTTGCTTTGTAGGCAAGGCCAGGAAGCTCTCTATTTACAAATAAGGTTAGCTTAAATGCAAATAAGAAGCTTATTAGAAAAGTAAAAAAAAGTAAAAAAGAGATACTCTTTGAGAGTTTTTTGTCTTTTAAGAACTGGTATTTTTGAAGATTGAAGCTATCTGCTATCTCTTTCATGTTATTACCTCCACTTTGAATTTTGAATCATTATATAAGAAATTAACTTAAGATGTAACCGCTAAAACTCTCTTTATCCTGACTCTTTATTGATTAAGCAATTAATAAGAAGTATAATATAAAACATAGATTTAAAAAGGAGGCGAAGTGAAACTAGATGTTAAGGCTTTTGGTGTCAGCTGTTGACAAAATAAATATTTTACAATTGAGGTGATAGGTGGCTATATCTATTAAGTTTTGCGGCGGTGCTCAGACTGTTACTGGTTCAATGCATCTTATATCAACCTCTAAGTCTAAGATACTTCTTGATTGCGGTCTTTTTCAGGGTAGGAGAGATGAGTATTATAAGGTGAATTCTAAATTTACTTTTAACCTAAACAATATTGATGCCTCTGTTCTGTCTCATGCTCATATAGACCATTGCGGTAATATTCCAAACCTCGTAAAACAGGGTTATAGAAACTCAGTTTACTGTACCTCGGCTACAAAAAACCTTTGCCGTTTTATGCTTTTAGATTCTGGTTATATTCAGGGGGAGGATATTAAGTATGTTAATAAGATAAACAAGAGACGTGGATTACCTCCCAGGGAGCCGTTATATACTCAGAGAGAGGCAAGAAAAGCGTTAAAGCATTTAAGGTCTATTAGTTACCACAGGAATTTTCCTTTAACGAAAGACGTTAGCCTTACTTTTTATGAAGCAGGTCATATTCTTGGTTCAGCTATACCTTTGATTGAAATAAAAACAAGAAGAAGACCTATAAGGATAGCCTATGCGGTTGATTTGGGCAGAGTCGATATGCCGTTGCTTAAAAACCCTGAGATTCCTGGCGATGTGGACTATCTTATGATTGAAGGTACTTATGGAAACAGGGAACATAGCAGTATAAAGGATGCAGAGGTTGAGCTTGCCAATGCTATAAACAAGACTATAAAGAGGGGTGGCAAGGTTATCATACCGTCTTTTGCTTTAGAGAGGACCCAGATAGTAGTCTTCTTTATAAGTCAGCTGATGAGAAAGAAGAAGATCAAAAAGATTCCCATTTATGTTGATGGTCCTTTGGCTGTTAATGTGACTGATGTATTTAGAGAGAGCGCAGACTATTTTGACGTAGAGACCGCTAAAGAGTTTTTAAATAGCGGTGATCCTTTTGGTTATGATAATGTTACTTACGTTAAGGATGTTAGTAAGTCAAAACAGCTTCACAATGTAACAGAACCCATAATATTGATCTCAGCATCGGGAATGTGTGAAAACGGGAGAATATTGCATCATTTGAAAAACAATATTGAAAATCCCAAAAATGCTATAATAGTCATCGGTTTTATGGCAAATAATACCTTAGGTAAAAGAATAGTTGAGAGAGCTAAAACAGTGCGCATATTCGGCAGGATATACGAACTTAATGCAGAGGTTATAACAGTCAATGCTTTTAGTTCTCATGCGGACAAGAATGGATTATTAAACTATGTTAGAGGTATAGGTAAAAAAGTCAAAGGGGTTTTTCTGGTTCATGGTGAAATAGAACAGCTCAAAATGTTAAGGACAGACATAAGGAAGAAACTTAATATAAACCCTCAGATTCCTGCTAAAGGAGATACCATATATCTTAAGAGCTAAGATAGGTAGAGGAGGATTAGATGGCGTTATTTGGAATTTTTAAATCAAAATCTGAAAAAGCTAAAAAGGTGGCGATTAAAACCACAAAGAAAAAGACTATCTCCAAGAAGAAGGTTGAGTCAACTAAGCCAGCAAAAAAGGTAAAACCTAAAGAGATTGGCAGGATAACACATTATTTTGGTAAGATCTCAGTAGGTATTATCAAGCTTAAGGCCCCTCTTGAGGTAGGCACTAAAATCCATATTAAAGGTGCTAATGATGATTTCAAGCAGACAGTTAAATCTATGCAGTCCTATCATCAGAGTGTTACTAAGGCCAAAAAAGGGGAAGAGGTCGGAATAAAGGTGTCTAAAAAAGTTCACGAGAATGACAAGGTTTATATGGTTGAATAATGAAAAAGTGTCCTTATTGTTACGAAGAGATTCAAGACGAAGCTATAAAGTGTCGATTCTGCAATGAGTTTTTTAAAAAAAATACTCAAGAGAAGCGATTTTTTAAAACTTCATATTTGGTAATAGCATTTATCTGTTTTGGGCCTTTTGCTCTACCTCTATTGTGGTTAAACCCTAGATTTAGCAAGAAAAATAAAATTATTGTTACAGCTATTATTCTCGTGTTAAGTTATTTTTTAGGAAAATATTTAGCTCATTCAATTAGCACGACAATCGATTGCTATAAGTTTATTTTCTCTCAATTTTAAAATTAGTGCATTTTTTCAATCAGACTTGATGAAGAAATTTATTCTAGTGCTTCTGGATTACTATAAGTATAGGTGGCGATATTAACAGTCTTAAAGTTTTTATCGCAAAGGTGAATTTCAACCTGATTGCCATCAAAGACACCTTTTGATATAGTAGCGGCAAACATTGCAGCATTTTTAATAAAATCTTTATCGTTGAGAGAGCTTTCGTTAACAACTATACGAAATTGGTATGTATCGTTATCTTTTGTTATCTGCGAGCTGCCTTTAAAATCTTCATGGAAAAATCCTGCCTCAAACAAATAGTCTCCTAGTCTCTTGGCGTCATCCTTAGTTATTTTTGATGTGTAGTAGAGATCGCTCCCTTTATACTTGATGGATCTGCCCCATTCGGAATCTGTTTTGGAGCAAGATAGATTTAATAACAGTAAACAAATGATACATAGATAGTTTAATATTCTATGCATAGATCCTCCTTTAAGATTACTGCTTCAGCATACTCTATACAGCTGGTTTAAATCAACCTTTTTATCATGTCATTTCTATTGCTTGGCAAATCATATTTAGATACAATATAATCCACAAAATCGATAAAAGGAGGTTAGAGATGGCGAAGCTGTTTAAGGTGTTATTCATTCTCTGTATTTTAGTTCTAGTTTTAATTGGAGCTATGTTTGTATTTAGAGATCAAGTGGTGAAATTTGTGGTTTCAGCCGGAGTCAAGAAGATAACAGGATTGAGGCTTGATATGGCAGATTTAAATCTAGATATTCCAGAGACTATTATAAGTATAGAAGGTATGCAGCTTTATAATCCTAGAGGTTATGAAGATAAGCTTATGGTTGATATACCTGAAATCTATATTGATTACGATCTATCTGCAATATTAAAAAATGATATCCATCTTAAAGAGGTAAGGATCAATCTACGCGAGATGATTGTTGTCAAAAAAAGAGATGGCGAGTTGAATCTCGATTCTCTTAAAGTTGTTAAATCGGCAGATAGAGAGCAGGTTGCCGCTAAAGCTAAAGAAGAGAAGCCTGAAGAGAAAAAGAAGACAAACTTCAGGGTTGACCATCTTAAGTTAAAAATAGGGCGGGTTATATATAAAGATTATTCCTCCGGACCAAAGCCGGTTATTAAAGAGTATGATCTTAATATCGACGATAGTTATGATAATATAACTGACCCACAAGCATTGGCCAGATTGATCCTCGTAAGAGCACTTATCAACACAAATATTGCCAATTTTAAGATTAAGAACCTTCAAAGTTTAACTGCTAATACACTTAATATGACAATAGGAGAACTTGAAGGCGGCGTGAAGCAGGGAATTGGAATTAGTGAGACGTTAGGAGAGAGCGCGAAAGATATAACGGAAAAAGCGGGCCAAGCTATAAAGAATATCTTTAATCTTGGAGAGTAAGGTGAGGCTCTACTTGGTTAGGCATGGTGAGGCAGCTTCCGGCGGAGGCTTAGC
Source organism: Candidatus Kaelpia imicola (assembly GCA_030765505.1). Taxonomy (NCBI): domain Bacteria; kingdom Pseudomonadati; phylum Candidatus Omnitrophota; genus Candidatus Kaelpia; species Candidatus Kaelpia imicola. Next base: position 15,606 of record JAVCCL010000026.1, read on the forward strand.
AACTGATAGACCTCTATCGAAAGAAGGAATAGGAGAAGTCAAAAGAGTTGCTGATTTTATAAAAATCAAAACCAGTTCTATATGGGTAAGCAATAGGCTCAGGGCAAAACAGACTGCTCAGATATTCAGGGAATACAGGCTCTCTAATAATCTGATTGAGCGGGATGACTTGGCGCCAAATGACCCTGTAGATGCTATCTGTTCCGATATAATAGATTATAATGGTGATCTAATGATAGTGGGGCATCTACCATTCCTCTCTAATTTAGCCTCATCTCTTCTATCAGCATCAGGGGATAGTATCGGTATTGATTTCCATGCAGCATCCATCTTGTCTCTTGAAAGAGAAGATGAAGCATGGTCTCTCTCTTGGTTTCTTAACCCTGATTTAATAGTCGATTAGATTTTAAGTTTTGCTCTTCTATAGCTATTGTAATTTTAGTTGTTATTTTGATAGTATATCTAAATGAATAATGTCTTTAAAAGAAGAACTACTTTTTTGTATCCATTGACTCTATTTCTTCTCTTGTCTCTAGGCCAAGTTTTTGCAGATAATGCAGATGATATATTTATGCGTGCAAAGAAGTCTGCAAAGAGAGGGCAGTTGGATTTTGCTTTCTCAGACCTACACTTTTTGGTTGCTTTATATCCAGAGTCTGAACACTATGAAGATTCACTCTTTGCTCTTGGGGAATACTACTACGGTATCGGAGCTTATCATAGTGCTTTGAAAAACTTTAATGAAATTTTGAAGATAAATCCGGAATCGAAAGCGAGAATATTCATAAAAGTATATCTTATGGAAATAGCCAAGAAGAGGGGTGATTCAGATAGAGTAAATAAGTTCAAAAAAGAGATAGTAGTTTCTGAGCAGTTAAGCCTTCTCTTTAGGGATTTTAAAGAATATAACTATACTTCGGCTTTAACGAGAGAGTATAGAGCAGTATATTTTATTGACAAGATAAAGTTTTTTGTAGATGAAAAATTATTTTCAGAAATATATTATTAGACCGTTCTTCTTTCTAATCGGTATATTGATCTTTTTAACAGTTACTGCAACAGTCTTATTAAATATATACTTTTTGTCTTCACTGGATAATATTACTTTAAGGCTGACCGATTATATCGGCGAGAGCGTAAGGCTTGGGTCAATATATTATCTGCCTCCTGCAAGTTTAGTTTTGAATAGAGTTGAGTTTCTAAATATCTCTCAATCTCCGTACTTAAAGTATATAGACCAGCTGAAAATCTCTTTCTCTATCAAGAAGGCTCTGCTTAAAAATAGAATTATTCCTCAAAGCATCAAAATAAAAGAGCCTAAGATATACTACTACGGAGGAGAGAGGATAAAAAAAGACCAAATCTATGATATTGTAAAATTGCTAAGATTCTTTTTTAGCCAGAATCCCGCACTATGCAGTATAGAGAATGCTGCAATTATTATGCCTCAGAAAGATGGTATCCAAAGACGTATAACCCTGGACAGCTCTTTAAGGTTTAGCGGGATATCTTTTTATAGTAACGGTTCTGTTGATTTTTTAAAAGTTTATTCTCACGAAGGAGGAGAGCTGATATCCAATTCTGGAGTATTAAACTACAGCTTGGAAGGCTCTTTAACACAAAATGGTTTTCTGGTAGAGGATTTAAATCTTAAAAAAGATAATCTCTATTTAAAATTGCAAGGAGATTTTTTGGATAATAGCCTTCATCTTAACGGTTATATGACTGCCGGAGGTTTTCTTGAAACCTACCCTGATTATACAGATCTGTTTATAAAGCTAAAGTCCCTTATTTTTAAAAGCAAACCTTATATGCAGATAGTAGGTTCTTCTAAGTCTATCCTTAATATTCAGGATATAGATCTCTTGGTGGATATATCCTACCCTTTGATTCAGGTTAAGAAGGTAACCTTCAGCTTAAACGATGTTCCTTCGATGGTTTATGGCAGTGCAATGCTGATAGAATCTCCTTCTTTTGATTTTAATTTCCACAGTTACCCTGATCAAATGCCTGCTATCAGAATGAATAATACCAAAGCGCTGGACTTAAAGCTGACTGCGTCTTTTGCTTTGAATGGTATCAATGGAAATTGCAATATTGATTTTATAAGAGAAGGATTTGAAGGCAACAAGAGAGAGAGTGTTATAGTAGAGTTTAAGGGATTGAGCCGTTGTTTAGACCAAAACGGAGAGTTTCAAATCAGAAGCGACTATTTGGACGTATCTTATAAAGCAGGCCAAGATTGCAATCTCCGTTTAGATGATGCAATTATTGTTATAGATAATGCAAGAGAGATGAAGAATCTCAATTTTTCATCCAAGCTTTTCGGAGGTACTCTCAGCGGAGAGGGGTCTGTGGTTATCAAGGAGCTGCCTTTAAGATTCAATATCAGTTTTAACCCTGTTGATATAGACTCAAATAAGTTTGATTTTCTATTTTTTCCGCATATCTTCGGGAAACTAAGCGGAAATCTCAATTACAGCAACTATCCAGAGTCACAGTTGCAAGGTAATATAATAATAAAAGATGGTAGAACGGAGGATCTGGATTTTTTCGTCTGGTTTTCAGACTTTTTTGCAGCCCCTTCAATAAGAGATATAGAGTTTAACAACGTTAATTCATCTATAAGTATAACCGAGAGTTCAGTTGATTTTAAAAAGCTGAATCTTGATTCAGAAGACGTGAAGATAAAAGGTTATTTTAAGATTGATTCTGACAATCTTTTGTCTAGTAAAATTAGACTTTCACTCTCTAAATCTGTTATTGCAGAGTCAGCTAAATTCAGACCGCTTCTTAAAATATTAGGAGATGAACTTGATTATCTGGAGTTTGATTTTCAGCTCTCTGGACTTAAAGATGCAGCCAACTTTAAATGGCTTGAGTCTGAGTTTAAGGCTAGACTTCGCGAATCCATCCCTGGTTTTGTCGAGAGAGGGTTAGAGCGAAAGGTAGAAGAGGTTGTAAAATCATTCTCTTTACAGCCTCAAGAAGAGAACTCTTTGGAGTAAATCTTACAGCTGTTTAATCTCGTCTTAACTTGAAAAATATCACTCTGTGCAGAAATATGACACAAATTGGTACAATTTAGACACAAAGGAAATAGTTTGGAATACTTGAGTGCTAATCAAATATCCTATTAAAAATATCTATCTTTAACCTTAAGACAGCCTATACTTTCTACTCCTCAATGGTATAATCCTATCATACAAAGAACAAAATTCGGAATCTTGTCAGCTTATAACTATCTAATTGTCTAGCCCTAAGGGCTTACTCTTCACCTGCAGGATTTACAAACTCATAAAACAATTGGTATAGAGCAAGTTTACTTACCCACTGTGATTCACCAATCATAATGTAATCGTCGCTTTCTTCTTCAGGTATCATTCCGATGGATTCTATTAAACCTCTCTGAACCAGTTTTACAATTGCTGAAGACATTATCCAAAGCGATTCCCCAACAGAAACGTATTTTTGTTGATCCTCTGGCGAAAGATCATTATAAGTATCATCTCCTACTGCTGTTTGCAATCCAGGTTCTACAGTTACACCATTACCATCAACGCTAATACCTTGACGAGTTACAGGGTTGCCTGAAGAATCAGGAAAAGTATTCTCTTCAAATTTGCTATCATCATCCGCAATATTATTAGGACCAAAGAACCCAGGTAGTAATATAGTGGAATCTGGTTCCGTCCATATATCGGGTCCCATAGATTGCTCCTTAGATGGACCCATAGGGTTAACTGCTGGAGGCTTTGCAAACACTACAGTTGATGAGATAAGTAAAATAACTGTAATGGTGCTGCAAGTAAATATAACATTCTTCATTTTACTACCGCTCCTTTTTATTCGTAATTTCATTGATACTATCATTAATATACAATACGCAAGTTATATGCCAATTTTAGTCGTGTATAGCAAATGATGATAAGATATTGAATTTCAAGCAGTTATAAGAGAAGGTACATTTTTATATAGATTAATAATTGTCACAAAATAGATGAAAGTGACAGGTTTAGTTGCGATTTTAGTCTCATTGCTATTTCCAATTACCTTCTGATGCGGTTCTAAACAGTCACAATTTTGCTGCAATAAGGTTTCAAAATTAACCAAGAAGAGATATGCTTTATAACTTGTTGATATTCAAGGAGTAATAAGCATTGATTTAAATAGTTTGTGTATACGATTGATTGCAGTTTAAACGATCAGTATTTCTTAGGTCTTTTACTTTTTTTACTTTCTTTGTATAATATTGTTCAAGATGGATTATATTCAGATCAGAGATACAGATATTAAGCCTGTCTCCAGGATAGGCTTGGGCAGCTGGGCAATAGGCGGCTGGCTCTGGGGCGGAACTGATGAGCATGATGCGATAAATACTATTATAGCAGCACTGGAGCGTGGGATAAACCTCATCGATACCGCTCCTATTTATGGACATGGAAAGTCTGAAGAGTTAATAGGAAAAGCTATTTCAATATACGGCAGGCGTGAGGATGCGGTAATTGCGACTAAGGTTGGCCTCGAGTGGGACGAGAATAATGTTAGAAGAAACTTATCCAGAAAAAGAATACTTAAAGAGCTGGATGATTCACTTAAGAGACTCAATACAGATTATATAGATATCTATCAGGTACACTGGCCGGATGAAAATACTCCTATAGAAGAGAGTGCGGAGGCAATGTTTGAGCTTTATAACAGTAAGAAAATAAGGGCTATAGGCGTGAGCAACTATACTCCTCTTCAGATGGATAGATTCAGAGAGTACGCGCCTTTACATACATCTCAGCCGCCTTTTAATCTCTTTGAACAGTCTGCTGCATTTGATGTCTTGCCTTATTGCCGCACTCGTGGTATTACAACTCTCACCTATGGTACGCTTTGCAGAGGGTTATTGAGCGGTAAGATGAAGATGGATACTGAATTTCAGGGAGATGATATAAGAAAGATAGATCCTAAGTTCCAAAAACCTCGTTATGAGAGTTACCTCAAGGCGGTTAGTGAGCTTAATAATTTAGCTCAGAAAAAATACGATAAAGGTGTGTTACCTATTGCTGTTAAATGGGTGCTTGATCATGAAGGTGTCAATATAGCTCTTTGGGGTGCAAGAAAGCCGGAACAGCTTGAAATAGTAAATGAAGTTACAGGATGGAAATTGGATAGAGAAGTCAGGTTAGTTATTGAAAAAATAATTAAGGAATCTATTGCTACGCCTATAGGGGCTGAGTTTATGGCTCCTCCTGAATAATAAGCTTGAACTCTTATTTTTATTATATTATATTAATATTATAAATACAAAGGAGGTATGAAATGCCAGGATATGACCCGAACTTAGATGAACGTCTCTTTTCAAAAACTTGGGAGTCTGAGTTGGAGCGTTTAACAGTGAGTGTTTACTCTTACAACAAAGGCGCAAAGAAGCTCCAGATTGCTCGTGAGAATATGTCCAGTCAAGGTGAGTTTAGATATGCCAAGATGGGCCGCTTGACCAAAGAGGAATTGGAGAACATACTGCCGTTGATGCAGGAAGCGCTCCAGTGTATGGATTAATCAAGTTTAAAGCTACTTAAATTTCAATCTCTTTTTAATTTTTCATGTCTAGGATATTAATTACCAAATCGAAATATGTTTCAGGCTTGCAATGCCCCAAATATCTATGGGTAAAAGAGCATATGCCTGATAAGATGCCCGCTATTGACCTTGAGCTTCAATTCAGATTTGACCAGGGTAAAGAGGTAGGCAATATAGCAAAGAGAACATATCCTGAAGGTGTAGACCTAAGTGATTCTGATTTCAATCTAAATATTAACCGTACTCAACAGTTGATAAAGAAACGTCAAACTATATTTGAAGCCGGAATATTGGTTGATAATATTTATTCCAGAATAGATATTCTTAACCCGGTTGAAGAAGATAGCTGGGATATTATAGAGGTTAAGAGCTCTATGAAGGTCAAAGACGAGCATTATGAAGATGTTGCTTTCCAGAGATATTGTCTTATTAGGAAGGGTCTTAAGATCAGAAAGGTATATCTAATGCATATTAACCCTAATTTTATAAAGCAGGGAGAGATTGACCCTTATAAGTTTATGCTGACTAAAGATATAACAGAAGAGATAGATAAGATAGAGTTGTCCGATATCAGCATTAGAGTGGAAGAGATGATTGCATTGGCATCAAAGAGTAATATGCCGGATATTAAGATAGGCCCGCAGTGTTTCAGTCCTTATGAGTGCAGTCTTAAAAGCTTCTGCTGGAGCTTTATTCCTAAAAAGAACAATGTATTTATCTTTAACAGGGGCAGAACGCTTGGGTTTCAGCTTCTTAAGAGAGGGGTTCTGGAGCTTAAAGATATAGACGATGAAGAGGTGTTGAACGATAAGCAGAAGATTCAGCTTAAGAGCCATATAAATAATAAGGTGCATATAGACAAGAGTTCTCTATCTGATTTTTTAAACAGCTTGAAATATCCTGCATACTTTCTTGATTTTGAGACAATAAACCCTGCGGTTCCAATTTATGATAACTCCAGGCCTTATGAGAATATACCGTTTCAGTACGTACTCTATCTCTTAAAAGATAAGGATAGCGAACCTGAATTTTTTGGCTATCTCTCTAAGTCTAAAGAAGACCCTCGCCGGGAGATACTTCAAAATTTGAGCAAGATTATTACAATGAGCGGTTCAATAGTGGCTTACTTTGCAGTCTTTGAGAAAAAGGTACTCAATAAAGCTACTGAGGCCTATCCAGAATATAGAGGCTGGTTTAATTGCATTGAGGGAAATTTTTTGGATCTCTATGAGCCGTTTAGAAATTATTACTATTATAATCCGGCACAGCAGGGAAGCAACTCCCTCAAGAGCGTTCTTCCTGCGATTACAGGGAAAGGTTATCAGAATCTAAATATCTCTAATGGTGCGGCTGCAAGCATCAGGTATTTTAATGCTACGCTGAAAGATAGCTTGAACACTAAAGAACGAGATGCTCTCTATGCAGCACTAGAAGAATACTGCGGCTTAGATACGAAAGGTATGATAGATATAGTCGATAAATTAAAAACAATGGCGGCATAGGTGGAAGATTATATTCAGGTATATACTGCAACGGATAAGGATAATGCAGAGGAGATAGCTAAGGGATTGCTTGATAAAAGGCTGGCTGGGTGTATTCAGATAGTCGGCCCAATAAAAAGCAGTTATCGCTTTAAGGGTAAGATAGAAGAGTCTATAGAGTATCTCTGTATCATTAAGACAGAGAGTTCTCTCTTTAGTGCGATAGAAAAAACTATTAAAGAGCTCCACTCTTATGAATTGCCTGAAATAATAGCCGTTGCTATTACTTCCTCAAGCCGGGACTACCTTGACTGGTTAGATAAATCCTTAGTTGATAAGTAGTCTAACTACAGGATTCAGCATTCATCTTGTATTGAAATAGTATCTATAATATAATTAAAAGTTATGATAAGAGAGGCTATAAGATTACTTTCAGAGAGAGAGAACCTGAATGAAGAGCAAACAAAAGCTGTAATGCGTGAGATTATGGAGGGGGAGGTCTCGCCTGTGCAGATAGCTGCGTTTTTAACAACCTTAAAGATGAAGGGTGAGACCTCCCTGGAGATATCCTCTGCTGCCTCTATTATGAGAGAGAAGGCAGTTCAGTTTAACCCTAAGGTGGATAAACTTATTGATACCTGCGGTACGGGAGGGGATAATCTGCATACTTTCAATGTGTCAACCCTGGTCTCTCTTACAGTCTCGGCTTATGGTATAGCCGTTGCAAAGCATGGTAACCGTTTTGTCTCCAGTTCTTGCGGTAGTGCTGATTTAATAGAGGTTTTAGGTATACCCCTCATTAAGGATAAAAATATTATAGAGCGCGGCATAGAGGAGGTAGGATTTGGTTATATATTTGCACCCTACTTTCATCCCGCCATGAGATTTGCCATGCCGGTTAGAAAAGAACTTGGTATCCGTACGATATTCAATATCCTGGGTCCGCTGGCAAACCCCGCAAGTCCAAAATATCAGATACTGGGTGTATATAGTAAAGATTTGATCTCAATTGTTATCAAAGCGCTTAAGACCTTGGGCCTTAAAGGGGCGCTTGTCTTTCATGCTCAGGATGGAATGGATGAGATATCAATTTCAGCGGATAGTGATTATTCTCAATTAAAAGAAGGAGATATTTTAGATGGGATACCATCTATTGAGCCATCGAGATATGGGATTAAAAAAGCAGATTTAGAACTGCTTAAAGTCAATAGCCTGGAGGAATCCTTAAACAAGGCAAGAGAGGTTATAGCAGGGGAGGATTCTCCGGAGCTGGATATAGTAGCGTTAAATACCGGATGGGCGCTCTATGTACTGGAAGAGGTTGCTGATAGTATTGAAGGTTTTAAAAAAGCAAAAGATTTACTTAGGAGCAAAAAGGTTTTAGAAAAATTTAACCAATTAAAGGAGTATTACAGAGATGTCTCTACTGAATGAAATATTATTGGCTAAAAAAGAGCAGATAAGAGAGGCGAAAGAGAGATTGCCGCTAACTGAACTAAGAGAAGAGGTAGAGAATAAAGCTACCGCTAAGAGCCGTTTTCTCAAGGCTCTTAAGGATGATAACTCAGAGATTAAGATTATCGCTGAGATTAAGAAGGCTTCTCCTTCAGCAGGTGATATCTTAAGTTCTGATGCCGATATACTTGAGCTGGCTAAGCTCTATCGTATGAATGGGGTAAGCTGCATCTCAGTGTTGAGTGAGAAGAAGTTTTTTAAAGGTTCTCTCTGGGATTTAAAATTGGTTAAAGAGAGTATAAGCCTGCCTGTTTTAAGAAAAGATTTTATAATAGACGAGTATCAGATCTATGAGAGCAAGTATTTTTTGGCAGATGCAATATTGTTAATTGCCAGAATTCTTGAGCCTGGGGAGTTAGGCAGGTTCTCAGACCTGGCTAAGAGTTTAGGGTTAGATATACTTTTTGAGGTTTATGACATTTCGGATTTAGATAAAGTTATGGATTTAAACCCGGATATTGTCGGTGTAAATAACAGAGATTTAGAGAGTCTGGAAATCAGCTTTGCCAGCTCAGAGGAACTCATTGGACAGATACCGAAAGAGGTATTTAAGATTTCTGCAAGCGGTATCAAGAGCCATAATGATATTCTTTACCTCAAGAGTCTTGGGGCAGACGGTTTTTTAATCGGAGAATCTATTTTGAAGGTTGACGATAGAGCAAAGTATATAAGGGAGCTGCTGGGCTATGGTAAGGGTTAAGTTCTGCGGAATAACAAGGAGTTCTGATGCGCTGGCTGCCTCCAGGCTTGGCATACATGCTTTAGGTTTTATTTTTGTAAAAGAGACTCCCCGTTATATTAGTCCTGATAATGCGGCTGAGATTGTAAATGTTCTCTCTCCTATGGTTATGAGAGTGGGTATATTTATGAATCCGGAAATATCTGAAGTAGAGAACATAGCCGGTAAATGCAGGCTGGATATTATTCAGCTGCACGGCGAAGAGAGCAGCTGTCTCTGTTCTCAGATCAAAGAGAGTTACAGAGTGATAAAGACGTTAAGAGTAAAGAGCAGAGCTGTCTTAGATGAGATCCCGAAATATAAAGATGCTGCAGATGCAATACTCCTTGATACTTTTAGCGAGAGAGCTGCCGGAGGAACAGGGGAGAGTTTTAATTGGGAGATAGCCAGAGATGCAAGAAGCTTTGGACTGCCTATCATCTTATCGGGCGGGCTTAACCCCAATAATATAAGAGATGCCGTTAAAGAGGCAAATCCTTATGCAGTAGATGTCTCTTCAGGTATTGAGCAGTCGCCCGGAGTTAAAGACCAGGAGCTGATGGGAAGGTTTATAGCTTCAATATGGGAAGAGGAATGGGGCTTCTGAGAGAGGCTCGGCCTGTAAAATTGATAATAGCCATGCTTGTAAATAAGGTAGGCCTCTTTGAGAGAGCAGAGAGAGTTTTAGTTAGAAAGTTTGGCGCAATAGATTATGAGAGCAGAGTACTGGATTTTAATGTTACTAACTATTATAAGGATGAGATGGGAGACAATCTGCTGCGAAAGTTCCTAAGTTTTAAGCGGCTGATTTCACCAGGCAGGTTAAGAGAGATAAAACTTTATACAAATAGACTGGAGAAGAGATTTATGAGTAATAATAATAGAGATCTCAATCTGGATCCCGGTTATATTAATGAGGGAAAAGTAGTTCTGGCTTCTACTAAAGATAACCTTCAGAGGTTTTATCTGGGTAGAGGTGTATATGGAGAGGTTACTCTATACCTTAAAGGCGGGGAGTATCAGGACCTTGTTTGGACATACCCTGATTATAAGAGCCCTGAATATAAGAAAATTTTTAGTGAGATACGAGTATTATTTCGCAAACAGATAGGAAGGTGATAGATGTTGCCGGATAAAAAAGGATATTTTTTGGATTTCGGAGGAAAGTTTGTTCCCGAGACTTTAATGGCGGCCTTGGATGAGCTGGATAAAAGTTACGCAAGGATTAAAAAGACTAAGAAGTTCAGGAATATGCTCAACCTCTATCTTAGAGATTATGTCGGAAGACCGACACCTCTATACTTTGCTCGAAACCTTTCTAAAAAATTAGGTTTTAAGATCTATCTTAAAAGAGAGGATCTTGCGCATACAGGCGCCCATAAGATAAATAATACGATTGCTCAGGTGATTTTGGCAAAGATGATGGGTAAAGAACGCATAATAGCAGAGACAGGAGCAGGTCAGCATGGTGTAGCTGCAGCAACAGCAGCAGCATTATTCAGTCTGCCCTGCGTTGTCTATATGGGGGAGGAAGATATAAAGAGGCAGAGTTTAAATGTCTTCAGGATGAAGCTTTTGGGAGCTGAAGTTATAAAAGTAGTCTCCGGCAGCCGTACTTTAAAAGATGCAATAAACGAAGCTATGAGAGACTGGGTTACCAATATAGAGAGCACCCATTATGTTATAGGTTCGGTCATGGGTCCCCATCCTTATCCGATGATTGTAAGAGACTTTCAGATAGTAATAGGGGAAGAGGCGAAGGTGCAGATGGAGAGAGCTGAGAAGAGATTGCCTGACTACCTTATAGCTTGTGTAGGAGGGGGGAGCAATGCCATCGGGTTGTTTCATCCATTTTTTAAAAATAAGAAGGTGAAGTTTATCGGAGTTGAAGCGGCTGGAGATGGATTAAATACGCATAGGCATGGAGCTACTCTCTGTAAAGGTAAGATAGGGGTCTTTCAAGGTTCTAAGAGCTACCTCCTTCAAGATCAGAATGGACAGATAGAGATTGCCCACTCAGTTTCAGCCGGGCTTGATTATCCGGGGGTTGGACCGGAACATTCCTACTATAAAGAGATAGGGCGTGCAGAATATCATGCGGTAACTGATAAGATAGCGCTTTTGGGATTTAAACTTCTCTCTGATTTAGAGGGTATCATTCCTGCTTTGGAACCTGCTCATGTAATAGGTTATATACTTCAGAACAGAAACCGTTTTAAACCCAGAGATGTTGCGATTATATCTCTATCGGGAAGAGGAGATAAAGATATAGATATCGTAAAGGAGTATCTAATATGACGGGTCTTCAGAAGCAATTAATGGAAAAGGTTTCGCGGGGTGAGAAGCTCTTTATACCCTATATAACATTTGCTTATCCTGATATGAAGCTATTCCGCAATCTTTTAAAGATACTCCAGGAGAACGGTGCTGATGCAATTGAGATAGGAATACCATTCTCCGACCCTGTTGCAGATGGGCCTACTATCCAGAATGCTTCTGCTAAATCTCTTAAGAGAGGGGCTTCGCTTCGGAAAGCATTTATCGAACTTAAAAAGATAAGAAGCAATATAGAGATTCCGGTTCTCTTCATGAGTTACTATAACCCTATTCTGGCATTGGGTAAAGATAGATTCTTTAAGCTTTCTCAGGATTGCGGGTTAAGCGGGGTTGTGATACCGGATCTTCCGCTGGAGGAGGCAGGAGAGTTTACTCAGGAGGCAAAGGGTTCTGGTCTCGCTATAGCATCTTTTATCTCACCTACTACATTAAAAGATAGGATCAGGAAGATAGATAGAGAGTGCAGTGGTTTTATCTACTATATATCTTTAACCGGTGTTACAGGTGTCAGGGATATCTTCTCGGGTAATATCATTAGCAGAATAAGAGAAGTAAAGAAGATGGTCTCTAATCCGCTCTGTGTCGGTTTCGGTATCTCGGGAGAGAGTCAGGTGTTAGAGATTAAGAAAACAGCCGATGGGGTTATCATAGGCAGTGCAATTATTAAAATAATCGATCAAAATATAGGAGATAAGAGCAAAACAATAAAAGAGATAGCGCTGTTTTCCAGGAAGATAAGGAAGGCTCTTGATGAGTAGGATATTAGCACTTGACTTTGGAGCTAAAAGAGTCGGAGTGGCTATATCTGATCCTCTGGGAATATTTGCTCAGGGGCTGAATACTTTCAATATTAGAGGCAAGGCAGATCTTTTAACCAAACTCTCCAGATATTTTAACAGCTATGAGATAGCTGAAGTTATAATAGGAAATCCTCTGAATAATCAGGGAGAGGATTCTAAGTTATCTCAGGAGATAAAAAAGTTTGCTAAGATTCTTGGTGAGAATAGAGAAGTAAAGGTGATCCTCTGGGATGAGCGCTACTCCACAAAAGAGGCTGAAACTATCCTTAAGAGCTTAAATAGTAGAAATATAAAGTCTCAAGTTGATAAAGTAGCTGCTCAGATAATCCTGCAATCATACTTGGAAAGGATAAGAAGTGAAAGGGGCATTTAGAATACTTAAAGTATGGGATATAGATATAAATATCCATATAACTTTTTTCGTTTTACCGATTTTTTTCTGGTATATATACGGATTGACCGGTCTCTTTATAATCTTTGCAGTATTTACATGCGTTGCGGCTCATGAGTTGACTCATAGTGTTATTGCAAAGAGTTTCGGTGTTGAGGTAGATAAGATAACGCTGCTTCCTATAGGCGGTATAGCCAATATGCGCTCTTTTCCTCAAACATCAAAGCAGGAGTTTATAATATCCATCTCTGGACCTCTCTTCAATATTTTACTGGCAGTTGTTCTCTACCTGCCTTTGAAAGCAATCTTAGGTTTTGAGGTTTTGATGCATCCTAATCCTGGAACCTGGCCAGGAGCAGTTGCTTATGCTTTTTGGGTCAATCCTGTCTTGGCAGGCTTCAATCTTCTCCCGGCTTTTCCAATGGATGGCGGCAGAATATTAAGATCGCTCCTGGCAATTAAACTCTCTTATAAGAAGGCTACAAAGATAGCAGCAGTCTTTGGACATATATTTGCGCTGATATTTGCGTTTATAGCATTATTGATGCAGCCGCCTAACCTAATATTGCTTTTAATAGCATTCTTTATATTTCAAGCCGCATCTCAGGAGGATTCAGCAGCCGCTTTAAAAGATACCTTAGACAGGGTGAATGTGGGAGATGTTCTGGTAGATAAATTATATACCATATCTTCTCAGGCCAAGATGGAAGAGGTTTTGAATATTGCTCTAGATGTTGCCCAAAAAGATTTCCCCGCATTAGACTCAAGCGACAATACGGTTGGTTTCTTGCCGCGTGAAAAAGTAGTTGCGGCAGCGGGAAGTAAAGAGCTGGATAGAAAGGTGGAAGATTTTATGCTCAAGGAGTTCATATCTTTAAAGAGCAGAGAGCCGCTCTCTTCTGCCTATGTTAAGATGGAAAACAGCAAGTTAAAAGCTTTGCCGGTCATAGATGATGGAGTTTTAAAAGGTGTTTTGACGTTAGAGGATATAAGTAAGGTATATAGACTCTATTCGAGAGATAGAGGCAGGAGGTAAGGATAGAATGTTATACTATCCAGATATTAAGGTTGCACCTTCAATATTGTCGGCAGACTATTCTAACTTAGAGCGGGATTTAAAAGATCTGGAAGATAAGGGTGCAGATCTCTTCCATATCGATATTATGGATGGGCATTTTGTCCCGAACCTAACAATAGGCCCTGGAGTAATCAAAGATATCAGGAAGATTACCGATCTAGTATTGGATGTACACCTTATGATTGAGGATCCTGAGTTTTTTATTCCGAAGTTTATAGATGCCGGGGCTGATATAATAGACTTCCATGTTGAAGCATTTTTAAAAGAAAGAAAGCTGAACTTAAAGAAACTTACTGAAGTATATAACGGAGTAAAAGGAGTTCGCAAGGGCTTGACAATAAACCCGCCTACAGATGTTGCTTATTTTAAAAAGATATTGGCCAATATAGACTTGGATTTTATACTTATCATGTCGGTTAATCCAGGTTTCGGTGGACAGGCTTTTATAGTCCGGGTCTTAGATAAGGTAAGAACGTTAAGAGAGGAATATGGTTTTAAAGGCGATATTCAGATAGACGGCGGTATAAACGCAGAGACCTCATCTCCCGCTCTAGAGGCGGGGTGTAATATTTTAGTCACAGGTAACTATATACTTAATGCTCTTGATAGAGGAGAGGCTATGTCTAAACTTAGGAATAATATATCTAATTATAAAGGAGGAGCTGGATGATAAGGTTTGGTACCGATGGATGGCGTGCTGTCATTGGAGATGAATATACATTTCAGAACGTAAAGAGGGTGGCACAGGCATATGCTAAGAGTTTGAAATCAAAAAAGAAAAGAGACCTGAGGGTTGCAGTTGGTTTTGATACCAGATTTCTCTCTCCTGAATTTGCAAAAGCAGCAGCAGCAGTATTAGCTGCAAATGGAATAAAAGTTGATCTGTTTAAAACAGTTCTCCCTTCTCCTTCGCTCTGTTTGACAATAATTAACAAGGGATTATCAGGCGGGCTTATGATAACTGCAAGTCATAACCCTTACAATTTCAACGGAATAAAGATAAAAACTGAAAAAGGTTCGCCTGCTTCAGGAGAGGATACAGAGAGAGTAGAGAGATTGATTGGAACGTCAGCTTTAAAAGAGCTTGATTTTGAAGAGGCTAAAAAGACAAAGAAAATAAGAGAGGTTGAATATAGGCAGGAGTATCTAAAACATCTTAAGTCTTACGTAGATTTTAATTTGATAAAGAGTAAGTCTTTAAAAATCATTCATGATTCTATGTATGGTGCCGGTGGAAACCTGATAGCAGAGCTATTTAAGGATACCAAAGTTACTGTGGATACGATCAGAGGAGAGGTAAATCCTTCTTTCTGCGGAATAAGTCCTGAGCCGATACCTAAGAATCTATCTTTGACAATAAAAGAGATGAAAAAGAGAGAGTATGACCTGGCTATTGTAACGGATGGAGATGGAGACAGGATAGGGGCAGTTTTGCCGGGAGGTAAATTCTTATCCCCCGGCTGGATAATGGCGCTTCTTCTGATACATTTTGTCAAAAACAGAAAAGAGAGGGGAGCGGTAGTTAAGACTCTCTCTAATAGCTCTCTGATAAAGAAGATAGCCTCTGATTACGGCCTTAAGCTCTATGAGACCCCTGTAGGTTTTAAGCATATTGCAGAGATAATGCAGCAGCAGGATGTTCTTATAGGGGGTGAAGAATCAGGTGGAATTGGGTTTAAAGATTATATACCCGAAAGAGATGGCATCTTAAGCGGTCTATTGCTCATTGAGATGATGGCTTATGAAAATAGAGGTATTGAAGAGATCGTCTCTAGTGTTGAGAAGAAATTTGGGAACTATCATTACCAAAGAATAGATATAGATTATTCTGAAAGGTTGAAATCAAAATTATTTCAAAAGTTCAAACGTAAGAAGATTAAGAAGATAGCAGGTTACGATGTTGTGAATTATGAAGATTATGACGGCGTAAAGTTCACTCTTAAAGACGGAAGCTGGCTTATCTTCAGGTTCTCTGGTACTGAGCCGATATTAAGGGTATATTCAGAAGCAAAATCAATTAAAAAAGTTAAGGAGCTGCTTGATTTCGGTAGTAAATTTGCATTATCGATAAAGTAGTAAGGTCTGATGGATAAAAAACTAATAAGAAATTTTTCTATAATAGCGCATATTGACCACGGTAAGTCTACTCTGGCTGATAGATTGCTCTTATATACCGGAGCTATAACAAAGCGCGAATTTAAAGCTCAGATATTAGATGATATGGAATTAGAGAGAGAGAGAGGTATAACGATAAAAGCATCTGCGGTAAGGCTCTGGCATAGAGAGGGCGGCAAAAATTATCAGCTTAATTTAATAGATACGCCAGGCCATGTGGATTTTACATCTGAGGTGACCAAGTCAATCTCTTGTTCTGAAGCCGCGCTTTTAATTATTGATGCTGCACAGGGCGTAGAAGCGCAGACAGTAGCAAATCTTCATTTTGCGCTGGAGAGAGACTTAAAGATTATACCGGTAATAAACAAAATAGACCTTCCCAATGCAAGGGTTGATGAGGTTGAACAGCAGGTAGAAGATATACTGCAGATAGAGAGAAGAGATATCCTGAAGACCAGCGCCAAGGAGGGTCTAGGGATAAAAGAGATACTGGATAAAATAGTGCAAGATGTGCCAGCTCCAGCAGGGAAAGAAGAGAGCCCTTTAAAAGCGATGGTATTTGACTCTTACTTTGATGTCTATAGAGGAGTTATCCTATATTTAAGAGTCTTCGATGGTTCTATCAAGTCTGGAGATAGAATAAGATTGTTCTCTCAAAATAGTGAATACGATGTTGAGGAGGTAGGGATATTGACTCCCTATCCTGAGAAGGTCGACTCTTTAGGTGTGGGAGAGGTCGGCTTTATAGCAGCAGGCATAAGGTCTCCGCGTGATGTTATATCTGGT
This sequence comes from Candidatus Kaelpia imicola, assembly GCA_030765505.1. Taxonomy (NCBI): domain Bacteria; kingdom Pseudomonadati; phylum Candidatus Omnitrophota; genus Candidatus Kaelpia; species Candidatus Kaelpia imicola. The sequence goes on from JAVCCL010000026.1 coordinate 32,398, forward strand.
GATACTGTAACCTCTGTTTTAAATCCTGCAGGGGAACCTCTTTCGGGATTTAGAAAGCCTAAACCTATGGTCTATGCCGGGCTCTATCCTGTAAATAGTTCTGATTTTACGTTATTTAGAGACTCCCTGGAAAAACTATCTTTAACCGATTCCGCTTTAACTTTTGAACCTGAAAATTCACCTGCTCTTGGTCCGGGATTTAGATCCGGGTTTTTAGGGTTGCTGCATATGGATATAATTCAGGAGAGATTGGAGAGAGAGTTTGATATAGATATTATCATTACCACTCCCAATGTAAAGTATATTATGGTTAAAAAAGACGGAGCGGAGATAGAGCTTGATACTCCGGCAAAGTTTATCAACTCTAAAGAGATAAAAATTTTAGAACCCTTTGTTAAGGCTTATATTTTGGTGCCTACTGAGTCTATAGGCTCTGTTATGGAGCTTTCTCAGACACGCCGCGGAACATACAAAACCACAGAGTACTACGGTAAGGATAGAGTGGGTATAGTTTACGAGCTTCCTCTTGCCGAGATCCTTGTTGATTTTCATGATAAGATAAAATCGATCACGAGCGGTTACGGTTCTCTGGATTATGAGTTTTTGGAATATAGAGAGGTTAACTTAGTAAGGATAGACGTATTACTAAACGGCGAATCATGTGAGGCGCTCTCTGTTTTGATCAATAAAGAGAAGTCACAATACAAAGGTAGGCAGCTTGTACATCAATTGCGTTCGATAATACCTAAGCAGTTATTCGAAGTGGCGGTTCAGGCTGCGATAGGCAGTAAGGTTGTTGCCAGAGAGACAGTACCCCCCTTAAAAAAACATGTCACAGGTAAATGTTATGGCGGTGATATAACAAGAAAGAGAAAATTATGGAATAGGCAGAGTGAGGGTAAGAAACGTATGAAGAAATTTGGTAAGGTTGATATTCCGCAGGAGGCATTCTTAGCGATGTTAAAATTGGATTAAGGAGATGGTCATGGAAATATATAATCTCATATTAAATCGCAGATCTGTTAGAAAGTTTAAACAGAATAAAATCAATATTGCAACATTGAAAAAGATTGTAAATGCAGGCAGGGTTGCACCATCTGCTGCAAACCTTCAATTTATTGAATATATAATAGTAAATGAAGAGGAGGTAGCAGCCAAGATCTTTCCCCATACCAAGTGGGCTGTATATATCCAGCCGGAGGGCGGGCCTAGTGCTATAGAGAGCCCCAGTGTTTATATTGCCATTTTAATCAACCTCAAGAAGAGCCCCAATCCGGATTTAAGAGATATAGGCGCAGCTGCAGAGAATATAATGCTTGCGGCCGAGAGTTTTTCGCTTTCATCCTGCTGGCTTGGAGCAATAGATGAAAAAGAGCTCTCCAGGATATTTAAATTGCCTGGCGGTATAAAGCTGGATTCTCTTATTGGGTTAGGCTATGGTAGTGAGAGCCCCAGGATGCTGAATTCTGACAAGGATATTAAGTATTGGCGAGACAAGAGAGGGCAACTCTTTGTTCCCAAGAGAAGCTTTGAAAAGATAGCTCACTTTAATAGATACCTTAAATAGGATGAATGACCCTAAGACGGTAGTGGTTATAGCGGCATTCAATGCTCAGCAGTTTATAGGCGATTGTCTTAGCTCTTTAGAGAATCAGGACTATTCGAACTTGGAGGTTTGTGTGGTTGATAACAATTCGGAAGATGATACTGTAGGTATCATCCAGAGATTTAAAAATGTACGGTTAATGAGAAATAAAATTAATAAAGGGGTCTGTAGTGTTAGGAATAGAGTTATAGAAGCTACGGATTCTAAATATGTTCTTACTCTGGATTCAGATATGGTTCTTAATAAAGATTTTGTATCTACCATGGTAAGAGAGGCTGAAAATTCAAACCCCGATATAGGAATGTGGAGCGGGACCGTTATGAGTATGAGAGATAAAAAATCCATTGACTCTCTGGGTATTAAGTTGAGCAGGTTCTACAGGTTTTATGATGTCGGTTACGGGAAAAATATCTCTGATTTAAAAAGAGTGCGGACTAGAGGTATTATAGGGCCTTGTGCGTGTGCCGGTCTATACTTGCGTGAAATGCTGGAGAGCATAAGAAGAGATTTTTGCTCCGACTTTTTTGATTCCAAAATGCATTATCTGGTTGAGGACTTCGATGTTGCTATCAGGGCTCAGGAGAGAGGCTGGGGTTTTGAGTATATTAAAGGTGCGATAGGTTACCATTATAGGCATGGAAGTAATATAATTCCTAAAACGATAAGGTATCTCTCCTTTAGAAATAGATACTATCTTATTATAAAACATTTTCGCTTAAGAGATTTGCCGTATTTAATCTTGTCGCTATTTTTTTATGATCTGCCGCGAGTATTTTATTTGGCAACGGTTGATTATAAGATGGTAGAGAGATCTCTGGCTGATCTGAGTACTATGTTATGGAAAGAGAACTAATATTAAAGAACATAAAAAACCTTAAAGAGTTAACCGTTCGTAATATACGTTTAAAATATGCCTCTACACTCTTAGGCGTAGCCTGGGCCGGTTTGATACCGCTTCTTCTTATGGGTGTGATAGGCTTTGTTTTTATCAGAGTCTTTGGGGTCTCTAAGGAGAATTTCCATGTTTTTGTTCTTTCGGCTCTGATTCCCTGGCTCTATTTTTCCAACGTTATAGTCGAATCTACAGAGGCATTTATGAGAGAAAAATCTATTATGAATCAGTTTGACTTTTCAAAGATCATCTATCCGCTATCCATTGTTCTTTCAAATACGGTTGAGCATATAATAGCCATTCTCTTCCTATTGCCTGTATTTATCTTTTTTAATAAGGCCTTGATTTTTAAATTTCCATTACTGGTCTTACCGATTCTAATCGCTGTAGTATTTGCAGCTGCATTATCTTTGATGGCGGCTATAGTAACTCTATATTTCAGAGATTTCCGGCATCTTCTTGGAGTTCTCTTAATGGCTCTCTTCTGGCTTACCCCGGTTTTCTATTCGCCTTACATGGTTCCTGAGAATATAAGGTTCCTGATATTCTTAAATCCTTTAACATATTTTATCGAACTCTATAGAGGTATATTTATTGCCGGCTACAACCCCTTTTTAAAGAATACATACCTCTATGTTTTAATAATAGGGGTTATCTCTGTTTTATTTGGATTCCTGTTATACAGAAAAACAGAGAGAGAGATATTGAAGAGGAATTAAGATGAGCGATACTATAGCAGCAATAAAGATGGAGGGGCTCTGTGAGTATTACAGGGTAAGGTTTTCCTATCCCGATAAGTCTGTTGATAGAGAGATAAAAGCTCTTGAGGATGTAAGCCTTGAAATCAAAAAAGGAGAGTCCGTAGCGCTGCTCGGCCCAAATGGGGCTGGAAAGACTACGTTGCTTAAGTCGATTGCGGGAATACTCAAGCCGGACTCTGGGACTATAAATGTGGAGGGTAGAGTGAGAGGTATCTTTGCTCTTGAGGCAGGATTTATCCCCGATCTTACAGGATATGAGAATCTTAAAATGGTACTCAAGCTTTATGAGATAGAGAATGAGGCTGTTCTAAGAAATATAGTTGAATTCTCTGAACTTGGAGATTTTATATATGCTCCTTTAAAGACTTATTCCCAGGGGATGTATCTACGTTTGGCATTCTCTCTGGCCATACATACAGATCCGGATATCTTGATAGTAGATGATATTCTAGCAGTCGGAGACTACCATTTTCAGCGGAAATGCGTAAAGAGAATAAAAGAGATTACAGACTCTGAAAAGACAGTGATTATAGTGACCCATAATTTTGATTTAGCAGAACAGTTATGTTCAAAATGTATAGTTTTAGAGAAAGGTAAAATATTTGCAGAAGGTAATATAAGCGAGATGAGAAATATATTCTTTGAAATAGCAGGAGATCTCTGGGGCAGCGGTTATATCAAAAATAGAGATCTCAATGTCGTATTTAATAATGGGAAGATTATCTTAAGATATAAAGGTACTCCTTTAACGGCTGATATGGGCGGTTTCTTGAGTTTTAGAAAAGATGGCGGTGTTCTCTATTCGACCGATTTTAAATGGGACGTAAAAGAATACAAAGATAGATTGACGGCGTATGGGCTAAATAAAGAAGAGGAGATATGTAAGGTAGAGTTAGAGTTAAACCCTGAAGGTATAAACTATACTTTAGAGGGCAGATATCCAGAGCTTGAAATAAATTTTATGCTTAAAGATGTATATTTAGAAGCCCGGATGGATGATGATTCGATTGAGCTCCCTATAGTAGGAAGAGAACTTGCGAGAGAGTGGAAGAAGATAGCCGAGGCTAAGACAAACTATGTAAAACTGATACCCGAATCTGGCAAAGGATATCCCGAAGTATCTTTTATAGTTTACTCCGATAAAGAGGCAAAGATAGAGCTCTTCAACCATTATTTCAATACCTCTATGAGGATAGTACGGATTACAACATCTCAACCCCGCATCAATATCTGCATGATATTGAATCCTGTTCAAAGAGGGGGAGCGGAAAATATCGACTTAAAAAGTAATGTAGTCTTAAAAGAGTTAATTAAGCTAATAAACAGCAATCTGATGGAGCTGTGGAATATAGATACTCCTCTGTTAAAAGCGATTAACTTTATCTCTCATTTTCAAGAAGAGGTATTCGAAGATTTTAAATGCGAATTGTTAAATCAGTCAGATTTGTCAAATCTGCAAATGATAATAAAATTTTCTAAAATTGACGTCTCCCTGCTTTTGATAGTAAGCATAAACTCTTCGGGTTTAACTTTTAATTTTTCTTCTTTTACTCCCGGTGCTGCTGTCCATTTAACAGGTATAGGGTTTGTATTGGATTCAAGAGCAAAATACAGGTACTATAATTCCGATATAATTGAAGGGGTGGTTGGAGAAGAGACCAGTGTACTGACAACGGACTCTCTGACGCTCTCTTCTTCAAAAGACAACATGCCGGAATTAAAACTTACTTTAAACAACCCTACAAGTTTAGAGATTATAGAGGATTGGTATTATAAGAGTGCTACTAATTTAAATTTTTCGCCCCATTTAAGAGAGAATAGTTTTTCAATCAAAATAGCGGTATTATGAAGAAGAACCATATAGAGAGAGATGGTATTAAACTGGAGTTTCTTTTAGGATATGCCGCCTTAAGCTATAGGAATATTATACTAAGTAAAAGTTGTGGATTGTATTCCAGCATCTATCATAACAATACTTGGTATGATTCGCGCTTTGCAACATGGCAGATATTAGATTCAAATAAGGAGAGTATATCTTTATACGGAGAGTGGGCAAATCTTCCTCACAGACAGAGCTGGGATTTTAAGTTCAAAGACGGTAAATTACATTGGACTCTAAGATGGGAAAATTTGAGGGATTTAAGCTTAGATATGATCCAACAGAATTTTATGCTTATAGATGAATATACTGATTTTTTGGTCAAGGATTATGCTCAGGGTAAATTTCCAGAATATTTCTCTAATTTTAAAGGCTTGCTTTGGGATAGAATCTGGTCTATGCCTCAACTGAAAGATAGCCAGATAACATTTAAATCGGCCAATAGCTCTGTACCGAATTTAACCTGGATATCGGTTTTAACCAAAAAAGATACCTTATGTGTGATTGAGAATACAGGTTTTGAAGATTCAGCCAGAGTATTACAATTACTTTTTGTAAATACAGAAGGCGGTCCAATCAAAGACAACTGTACCATATCGCTAGAGAGTGTGCTGAAAATTGATTAAGAGAGCCAAGCTTATTTTAAAAAAACTGCCATCTTTTTTAAAAGATAAGGGTATAATTATAACTTCTATTAAAATCTATGAGTATCTGCTCTTTAGAACTGCAGAGAGAAAAAAGAGAAAGGCAAAACCACTCTCAATCTTAAAAGATGATATTACGGTAATCACAAACTCAAAAGGTGTAAGTTTAATAGCAGGGGGAAGATTTATCACAAATAATGTCGGGTTCCATAGCGCTATTAAAAATCTGGAAAAATGGCACGATTCAACACAGGCCGAATTTAAGTTTATAAAAAGAGCAGGTTCTCTTATTATCAAAGAGTGGTGGTGGAATCTGCCTCTTAAGTATAAATGGGTCTTTACTCTTAAAGAGAGAAGTATTCTTTGGAAAGGCTCGCTCATAGTCGAGAACTATATTATGATTGAAGTGATAAAAACTGGTTTAATTGTTAATAATATTTATGACAGTCTGGTTCTGGGTAAGAAGAGTCTGGACTTACCTGAAAAGAGCCTTCAATGGCAGGAGATGGATAGGATCGGGAAAAGAACTCTCTTGACTCTAGGCGTTAAAGATAACCCTCTCAGCTTCCCGGATTTGAAATTCAAGATAATCAACTCGCTCTATCCCTGTAAGATGATAGTACAGAATACAGATAATTATCTTAACGGTAGGTTGCTGCAGATGATCATGGAAGATGAGAGAGAGTACAGGTCGGGCGAATATGAGCTTTTTGAGTTGGAGATTTCGGTTATTAAGAAATGAAAGTAGCGCTTCTAAATATGCCTTGGAAATGTCACGGACTCTGGGGGGTAAGAGCGGGTTCACGCTGGCCTCATCTAAGAGATCCAAATAATGAAAGAGATTATCTGCCTTATCCTTTTTTCTTGGGTTATGCAGCGGCATTATTAAAAAAGAATGGATTCAGTGCGGTTCTCATAGATGCAATAGCAGAACAGATAGAGATGCCTGATTTCATAAGGGCTCTTGAGGAGGAGAGACCTGATCTGATAGTTGCCGAGACATCAACTCCCTCTTTAGATTACGACCTCTCTCTTGCTCAAAGAATAAGAGATATCGCCCCTATTGCATTCTGCGGTCCGGAACAGAACATAAGAGATGTAGATTTTTTAAAGGAAAGAGATTTTATCGACTATGTCTTAATCGGCGAATATGAAAATATACTTCTCAGCCTGGCTTCTGCTTTAAGAGATAGGAGGCCGCTCTCTAAAGTAAAAGGTATAATTTATAGAGAGAACGGCAGAATAGTTAAAAACGGCCAGGCTGACTTAATAAAAGAATTAGATACCCTTCCCTGGCCTCAGAGAGAAGGTCTTTTTATGGAGCATTATGTCGATGCTCCCGGCGGTATGCCTCTACCGTCTGCCCAGATGTGGACATCGCGAGGCTGCCCCTTTAAATGTATATTCTGTCTCTGGCCTCACATAATGTATCACGGTAATACTTACCGAATACGGGATATTTTCAATGTGGTAGATGAGATGGAGTATCTTATAAAAGAGAGATGTTTCAAATCCATATATATTGATGATGATACTGCAAACGTGAATAAAAAGTTTTTGATGGGAATTGCGGCTGAGATCAAAAGAAGGAAGTTGAAATTCCCCTGGGCTATCATGGCCAGGCCAGACCTTATGGATAGAGAGTTACTCTTTAGTTTGCGCCAGGCAGGGTTATATAGCGTAAAATATGGGGTTGAGTCATCTTCTCAGAGGCTTATTAAAAACGCCAATAAGAATATGGATTTAAAATACGCGCTTAAGATGATCAGGCTAACCCACTCTTTGGGCATAAAGACACATCTTACCTTCACTTTTGGACTACCTGGGGAGACAAAGAAGACAATAGAGAGGACGATAGACCTGGCTTGTGAACTAAACCCTTACTCGGTTCAGTTCTCTCTGACTACGCCATTCCCCGGGACAAGTTATTTTAAAAGTCTTAAAGAGAAGGGCTGGATTGAGCCGGATGATTGGAGTTCTTTTGACGGACATAAAGCCTCTATTGTAAATCTTACCGGTCTTAAGTCAGAGGAGCTGGAAAGGTCTCTGTTTAAGGCCTATAGAGTGTGGAATCAGAGTAAGAGAGACTCTCTGCTTAAGAAAACTAAAATCGAAGAGATAAAGTCATTTTGGAACTACCTCAATCTCTATGGTGTTAAATTTGCATTACAGAAAAAATCTTCTTACCTGCATGTAAAACAGCAATTAAAGGCTGAAGAAGGCAGCAGACAACAGCAAGCCGAGAATAATGCTGTATTGAAAGGTATCTTGAGCGGCCATACCACTTATAGCGGTCCCAAAATAGCAGTTATAGATATAACCAATAAATGTAATTTAAACTGTATAGGCTGCTGGCTCTATTCACCCTATCTAAAAGGAGTAAAGAGAGAGAGATTAGAAGAAGAGCTGGATTTAAATACCATAAAAGATGTTGTTGATGAGCTCCATAAGGGAGGGGTAGAGGAGATACAGATCTCAGGCGGCGGAGAACCGCTGATTCACCCTGATCTTTTAAAAATCGTTAAATATATAAAGATAAAGAAGATACGCTTACACCTTGTGACTAACTTTACTCTCTTCAACAAAAAACTCATAGATGAACTCTTTAAACTCCGGATAGACTATATTACTATCAGTCTCTGGGCAGGAGATGCAAAGACCTACCTTAAGACACATCCAGGTTCAAAGCCTGATATGTTTGAGAAGATAGCCGTAAACATAGAATATTTGCTTAAGAGAAGAGAGGAGGATAGACCGATTGTCAAAATATATAATGTGATATCCAAGGTAAACTATCGTAACATTCCTCAAATGCTGGATTTTGCATTAGATAGAGGGGTAGACTATCTTGAGTTTCAGTTGATGGAGCCAATAGAAGGCAAGACAGAGCATCTGGTTGTTACAAAGAAAGAGGCTCTTGATATTAATGAGATGCTTATTCGGTTTAAAGATCGCAAAGATTATGTACCGGATTTTATATCAAATGAAGATCTTGAAGTTTTTGAGTTGTCTTCACATAAAAACGAGCTTAAGGATTTTGGTAGATTTTTAAAGAAGTTCAGAAAGGGGTTCAACCTCACTAACGGCATAAGGCTGGCAAGATGCCCTGACGGAAAGTACAGCGAAAAGAGAGTACCTTATCCGCCAAAAGATGTAAGACATATAAACTATTATTTTAATCGGGATATATGCAGAGGGTGCAAGCTGCATCAAAAATGCTATAAGGAGAATAGCGAGACACCGCTTGAAGTAGATCTTTTGACGGTTTTAGGAATTGAGACTTTTCTGAGGCGTGTAGATTCAATATCCAAAGAACGCTTAAATTTAGATGGGGAGTTCGTAGATTCGCTGCCCTGTTATGTAGGATGGTATTTTACAAGGATAACCACCAGCGGTGATGTTAAACCCTGCTGCAAGGCGGAGGATATAGTGCTTGGCAATATTAAAGAGAGCCGTTTTCAGGATATATTCTCATCCAGCTCTTACAATAGGTTCCGTTATAACTGCAAGAATCTCTCTAAAAAAGAGGACTATTTCTCAACTATAGATTGCTACAGAGTCTGCGATAATCTCGGAATGAACCTAAATACCCATAGAGAGATATTGGATAATATTAGACTCAGAGACTATAGTTCTTCGGATGTTAAATACCATAAGAGAAGCATTGTAATACCGGCTAAAAGTTTTAAGTACGGTAATCTCAATAGAGATAACAACTCTTTTGGTGATGAGATAGTTGTAGATGGAGGAGCTGGTTTTGGGTATGCAGAGTACAGTATAGAGATTTCAACTCCCGGATTTTATGAACTCTATATTAGATATGCTTCCGAGATACCAAGACCTGTTGAGCTCAGGATAGACAATGAGTATCTTGGTAAAATCGCAAAAGCTACGACAGGCGGCTGGGAGAGAAAGTATCTTAAATATTCTAAAGAACTGGAGCATTATTTTGATGCAGGAATTCATAAGATAGAGATATACTCTTCTCTCTATATCCCGCACATAGAGAGATTTGAACTGAGAGTTAAAAACAGAGAGAGAGAGCTGCCTCTCTGTGACCCGTCAACGCTCTATGGTAAAAAAGCCCCCTTAGAAATAATAAAGGAATCATTTAAAACGCATGGAGCAAGACTAACTTTAAAGAGAATTTTAAAATTCTTAAAACCCGGCAATCTTATCAGCAGCTACCTGGATATTATAGGCATATTTGACTCAAAATATGCCTATAAGGGCCCTTTTCATGTCCAGATAGATCTGACCAACAACTGTAATAATGATTGTATAGGGTGCTGGTGTAATTCACCTCTCCTGGAGGAGCAGAGAATGCCCTCTGAATTAAAAAAACAGTATATACCTTTCAATACTCTCAAAGGTGTTTTAAATGAGGTAAAAGAGGTGGGTGCAAAAGAGGTCTATTATTCCGGCGGCGGAGAGCCTTTCATGCATCCTGAGATAATGGAAGTCTTAGAATATACAAAAAGGTTGGGATTGATCTGTTATGTAAACACAAATTTTACACTGCTTGACAAGAATAAGATTGATCGCCTGATAGCAATTGGAGTCGACCATCTGACAGTAAGTATTTGGGCTGGGAGTGCAGAGACTTACTCCGATACTCATCCTAATAAGAGCAAAGAGATATTCTATAAAATAAAAGAGAATCTGATATACCTTAACCGCAATAAGAATAGAGCTCCGCTGATAAAGCTTTATGAGGTAATATTCAACCTTAATTATCACGAGATAAAAGAGATGATCGATTTTGCGCGCAGCAGCTGCTGTGAATCCGTTGAATTTACTCTTATAGATACTATCCCGGGTAAGACCGGCAGACTCTCTTTAAATAAGAGGGAGAGAGAAGAGCTTTACAGTAATTGCAGCGAAATATCCAAAGAGTTAGCTCCTAACTTCAATTACAGAGGAGTTCACCTCTTCAGGTTTGATCAGTTCATGAGAAGATTGAGCGAAGATGAAGCTGTTAGAGAGGCAAAGTATGACAGGAATATCATTGACTCAATGCCTTGCTATATCGGCTGGCTCTTTGCCCGAATACTTCCGGATGGCAATATCAACACCTGCTTGAAATCGCACAGGTTTCCTGTGGGTAATATCTACGAGGGGAGCTTCCGTGAAATCTGGAATTCACCCAGACAGATATACTGCAGAGAGAAGATGCTTTGCTATGAGAAAAAGGATCCTTTCTTTAAGATTATCGGTAATGATCCAGACATAGAAGAGGCAGGATGTTATAAGAGCTGCGATGATATAGGGCGTAATCTTCACATGCATAAGAAGATTATGTCCTTAACAAAGCTGGAAAGATTAGTCTTGAGATTAATAGCCAAATATAAGAAGAAGAGCAGGATAAAAAGGAGAGACGGCCTTAAGGAGCTGAGTCAAGTTCAGATGGAAGATAAGGTAAGAGCAGGTATTATAACCTCCAGGAAGGCTTTTCAGGGGCCGGAGCATATTGTTATGGATTTAACCAACAGGTGTCAGTTGAGGTGTAACGGCTGCTGGCTCTACTCTCCTCTTCTTAAGACAAACAAGCCTTCGTCAGAATGGTTAAATAAGGAGATCCCGCTATATAGCGCTAAAAGCTTCATAAGAGAAGCAATAGCTATGGGGCTTAAGATAATACGTTTTACAGGCGGAGGAGAACCTCTGCTTTATAAAGGGGTCTTTGAATTGATTGAGATAGCCAAGTCAAACGGTGTTAAGACCTGTCTTACGAGCAATTTTTACGGTTTAGATAAAGAGAGAGTGAAAAGGCTTGCAGATTTAAATCTGGATGAACTTGCTTTGAGTATCTGGGCCCCGGACCCCCAGACTTACGCTCTGCTGCATCCCGGGACAGAGAGAGAAGATTTTCTTAAGATAAAAGAGGGTATAGCCCTCTTTAACTCTATTAAGGCTAAAGATACCAAGGTTACAATAGCGAATGTCATTAGCAGCCAGAATTTTAAGAAGATAAAAGAGATGGTCGATTTTGCTTTAGAGACAAGGTCGGATGCTCTATATTTCACTCTCGTAGATACATTTAAGGGGGAGACCGATACCCTGCTTTTAAAAGAAGATCAGCTTGTGCAATTGAATTCTGATCTTAAAAGTATTCTCTCCTCTCTTAAAGATAATAGAATAGAGATAGAGAACCTTAATGGTTTTATTGAAAGGCTGAATTCAAATAATAGATTTGGTAATTACGACAGAGAGAGGATCGATAGAGTTTCATGCTATGTCGGCTGGTATTTTCTGCGCATCTTGGCGGATGGTTCCGCTGTTCCATGCTGCAGGGGGGTAGATTATATTATGGGTAATATCAACATTTCATCGCTCTCTGATATCTGGTATTCCAGAAAGTATGATGGTTTTAGGCATAGAGCAAAGAATTTCAAAAAAGACCATCCTTTCTTTATGAAGATGGACTGCTATAAAGAGTGTGATAATTTTATGCATAACGAACAAGTCCATGAAAGAGTAAGCCGAAAATAGATGGAGACAGCTATTTTTCCTAATTATCTCATGGTTCAAACAGTTGCAGGCTGTAATGCTAGCTGTTATTTCTGCCCCTACCCCTATCTTAAAGGCAGGATAAAATCTCAAAAGATGGACTTTAAAATCTTCAGAAAAATAATCGATGAGTGTAAAGACTATAAGGATTTGAAAGTGGTGATGCCTTACCTAATGAACGAGCCCCTGCTTGATAGAGAGATAGATAAGAAGATAGTCTATATCAAAAAGAGGTTGCCCTGGAGCTCAGCTCATATCTTAACCAACGGCAGCCTTCTGGATGAAGATATGAGTCTTAAGCTTATTGGGAGCGGTATAGATTGGGTTGGGTTTAGCCTGCACGGAATAACCGAAAATACTATCAAGAAGACTATGGGCTTGGATTTAGAGAGAGTCTTGGATAATATATCGAACTTTATAAAAATTGCCCAGAGAGATAGAAAAGATATAGCCGATTTTATAATGCTCACTCTCATAAAAAATGAGAGATTATCAGAAAAGGAGCTTGAAGATGCAGTCAGTTTTTGGAAGAGAAAAGGCATTAAAAGAATAAGCAGATACTCTCACCCTATATCTAGAGCTGGCAATGTACCTCTGCTGAATAAAGTAAGAAATGAGAGACTGTATGGTTGTAACTCTATCTGGGCCGATAAGATGATCCATATTCTTTCAAATGGAGATGTAGTCCTCTGCTGCATGGATTGGAAGAGAGAGGCTCTGCTGGGTAATATTGAAAAAGATTCTCTCTATGATATCTGGCACTCAAAAAAATATAATAATTTAAGAAGTCAGATAGACGGGGAGACGGCGGCAGAGAAAGAACTGATATGCCTTAGGTGTGAATGCGCCCAGTCAGAACCCAGGAGAGAGAATAAGAAGATAACCTTGATCATTCCTCCACCCTGGGGTGTTGAGAGGCCCCCTGTTGGTTTAGCTGTAATAGCCGAGGTATTAAGAGCATCTGGTTATAGGGTAAGAGTCATGGACTTAAATCTTAAGATTCATAACTCTGTAGATGAGGATGATAGAAAGTATTGGGGGATGGACTGCTCCCTTTACTTTAGAGATAAAAGATTCATCGACTCTCTAATGGAGAAGTATGCTGATCTCTTCTCTGAAATAGAGGATGATTTTAAGAGCGACGATTCAGGTATAGCTGCATTCTCGGTACCTACAAATTCAATGTATCTAATGCTGAAGTGGATGATTGAGAAGATAAAATATAACCAATCTCGGAAGAAAATTATACTAGGGGGGATTTCGGTTACAGTAAAAGAGCAGAGAGACGAGCTTTTTGAGATTCTAGGCAATCTTAACTTGATAGATGCGGTAGTTCTTGGAGAAGGCGAAGATACCATTTTAAAGCTTGTTCATAAGTTATCCGGCAACAGGTCTATAGTCGATGTCAAAAACACCGTTATAGTTCAAGACGGCAATTTTATAGAGACAGAACCCGGAAAGATAGAGAGCTTAGACAGAATCCCTTTTCCTAAATATGAAGGGTTTTTGCTTAAAGAGTATACAAAGAGTAACAGCATCTCTTTAGAGCTCTCCCGGGGCTGCATAGGCAGATGTAGTTTCTGCAGCTTTAAGATCTTAAGCTCTTCTTACAAAAGAAAATCTCCTAAAAGAGTAATAGCTGAGCTTAAGTATTATAAAAAAGAGTTAAAAAAAGAGTATTTCTCTATCGTGGACTCATCGATAAATGCTGATTTAAAATGGCTGGAAAGATTATCTGAACTGATAATAAAAGAGGATCTTAAGATAAAGCTTACAGCCCTTGCAATACCGCGGGGAGATATGAACATGGGGCTGCTTAAAAAGATGAAGAGGGCAGGTTTCTATAGATTAGAGTATGGAGTAGAGAGCGGCTCCAGCAGAATACTTAAGCTTATGGGTAAGACGTTCTTGGCAGAAGACGCAAAAAGGGCTCTCTCTTTGACGAAGAGAGCAAATATAAAAAACGTACTCTACTTTATTGTCGGGTTTCCAACCGAGAGCAATGATGATTTTCAGAAGACACTTGATTTTATAGAATCGAATAAGACGAACATAGATTATGTTAAATCTGTAAATCCTCTCTTCCTGATGGCCGGCTCAGAGATATTTGCAAACCCTGAAAAGTTTAATATCAGACTGCCTAACGAAAGTCCTGATATCAAATGGTTCATAGAAGGGGAGAATGATTTTGATCTTAGAATGGAGCGGGTTAAAAGAGTACATAGGCTTTTAAGAGAGTTAAACATCTCTTATACCACTGAAGCAACGGCTTTACCGGATGAAGAGAGTAAGGTCAAGAAGAAGGATATAGCTCTTGTTACAACAGCTCCCTGGGGCATCAATAATCCGCCTCTGGCGCTTGGATATCTGGCAGACTATCTTAGAAAACATAACTATGACCCCGCTGTATTTGATTTTAATATTGAATTTTACAACTCTATAGATAAAGAGTTGCAGCATCTCTGGCATGTTGAGAACAAGAACTTCTGGAGAGACAAAGAATGGTTTGATATTATCCTGAAGATCTTTGACAAAGATATAGATTTGGCCGTAAACAGAATAATAGAGAGCGGTGCTGAAGTCATAGGGTTCTCTGTGGTAGATCCTAAAGAACGGCTGACAATAGAATTTATAAAGAGAATAAAGGCAAAGGATAGCTCAAAAAAGATCATCTTGGGCGGCCCTGCTACATTGACGGCACATTCAAGAAATATTTTTATAGATAACATCGCAGAGCATATAGATTTTTTTGTCGTTGGGGAAGGAGAGGAGACGCTCCTTGAGATAATGAAAGACGGGAATTGCAAGGATATTTCTGGAGCAATAAGGATGGTTAATGATAAACCAACTGCATTAAAAGAGAGAGCGGTAATAAAAGATTTAAATAGTATACCATACCCCGGCTATAGAGATTTTGATCTGAGTCTCTATCCGGGTGAGTCTCTTATTCTGGAGTGGTCCCGGGGCTGTATAGGAAGTTGTGCTTTCTGTATTAATCATGAGCTTATAAAAGGCTACCGTTCACGTTCTGCAGAGCATATCTTTGAAGAGTTAAGATATCACACGGATGTTAACGGTATAAGTAACTTTACTATCTGCGATCCGCTCTTAAATGGAAGCCCTCAAATTTTAGAGCGGCTTTGCGATAAGATCATAGAGAGTGGACTTAAAATAGAGTGGACAGGTGAGGTTATGCCTAGAAAGGATATGGAAATATCTACTCTTAAAAGGATGAGAGAGGCGGGGTGTGTTAAGCTTCAGGTTGGACTGGAGAGCGGTTCTGATAAAGTCTTAAAGAGGATGCGTAAGTTATACAACGTTAAGACAGCTGAAGATTTCTTGAGAAAAGCATCTCTTGCAGGTATGGAGACAGAACTTTTTGTCATGATAGGTTTTCCATCTGAAGATGAGATTGAATTTCAGAAAACAGCAGATTTCTTTAGACGTAACAAAGAGTATATTAACACTATCAAATCGATAAATACTCTTCACCTTATAGCAGGTACGGATCTATATAAAAATTACTCTAAATTTAAAATAAAGCCTTTACCCGACGACAACTGGCACTATCTCTGGGAGACCGAAGACGGCAACAGTTATCCTTTAAGGAGAGAGAGGGGTGAGTCTCTTCTAAGGTTGGCAGAAGAGCTGGGTTTTAAAGTTATGGAGACAAACCTAGAGGAGGGTAAGCAGCAGAGAGAGAATAATGTCGATATCTCTAGGCTAGAGGTTCTTGTAAACAGAATTCAGTCTCTTCCTCGGGAGAGAAGAGATTTATCAGGTGAGGTTTTAATTCCAAGAAAGCGAATCTTAAAACTGCCTTACCTGGTTTTGATAGTTGTTCTAACTTTGGCAGCAGAGGTATATCTTTGGTTCTTGAGAAAAGCAAGGAGAATGATAATCTTTCCCGGAAGTTAATATATGAAGATATTGATGCTGCATCCACATGACATCTTTCATTTAAGTGAGCCTTGGACGATAAGGATAAAATCTATAGCTAAAGAGTTCAAGAGAGAAGGTCATGAAGTAAGAATAGCCTATTTCCCGCTTAACCATAAAAGTCTCAGGAATTCGCTCTTTAACTATAGCGGTATTGATATAATAACCTTGGACAGAAGAAGAGGTCTGGGGGTATTCTTTAAAAATATCAAAAGACTTATAAAAGAGGTTGAATGGGCAGATATCGTCCATTTTCAAAAATGTTTTCACTACTGCTCTATTCCCGCTGTAATAGCAGCTTGGATAAAAAATAAACCTTTACATTATGATTGGGATGACTGGGAGACAAAAATATATTTTTACGGAAAACCGGCCTCTCCAGTTATAGGACTGTATATCTGGATGCTTGAAAGAGCGTTGCCGAAGTTTGTAGACTCTATCTCCCTCTCCAGCAGAAGGCTTGCCCAGCTCGCAACGGATAACTACGGTATATCCAAAAAGAGGATTACAGCTGCTCCTGTAGGTGCGGATTCAGATGAGTTCAAACCTGAGAATAGAGGAGAAGAGATAAGGAGAGAGTATCGCATCAATGGACCCATAGTCTTATACCTTGGTCAATTACACGGCGCCCAATATGCTGAACTGCTGATTCATGCTGCAAAGATTGTTATCCAGTGGCATCCGACAACAATGTTCTTTATTGTCGGAGGGGGCTATAGGTTGGAAGAGCTCAAAAAGACGGCAAGAGAGTTCGGGCTCTCAGATAGGATCATATTTACCGGCTCTCTTCCTCATAGTCAGATGAGGAGATATACAGCAGCAGCCGATGTCTGTGTAGGCTGCTTCGCCAGAAATGATATTACAATGTGTAAGAGTCCTTTAAAACTTGCCGAATATCTCGCATCAGGCAAGGCTATAGTTGCAAGCAATGTGGGTGAGGTTAGAAATATGGTCGGAGGAGTCGGTGTATTAGTAGAACCCGGCAATCATATTATCTTAGCAGGCGGAATAAGCGAACTTCTCTCTAGGCCGGATCTAAGAGCAAAGATGGGTGTCCTGGCAAGAAGAAGAGCGCTTGAAAGATATAACTGGAGCTGGAGCGCAGAGAACATTATGAGCATATACAGAAGAGTTCTTAAGGGTTATGAGCTTAAAAGATTATGAGCTGGTATTTATAACAAGAGAACCCCCTGAGCTTTCCGGAGCAAAGTACAGAGCTTATAATTTCACAAAGATATTAAAAGAGAGCGGGTATAGAGCCGAGGTTATATCCTACTCTGCAGACCTTGGAGCTTATTCGGGTATCTTAGAGCAGTATCTCTCAATAGCTGATAAGATAGGCTATAATTTAAAAGCCTATCTTAAGTTCAGGCAATACAAGAATCCTGTTTTTATAATTCAGCGCTTTAATTATCACTCTCTGGCTCCGCTATTGTTCTGTCTTAAAAACAGGATAAAATTCGTATATGATATAGATGATTGGGAGTTTAGGGAGAATATCGATTATTTTAAAGGTCTATTTCCAAGATCAAAAGCAGAGTTTCTGTTCAGAAAGACAGCAAAGAGAGCGGCTCTCTGTATAAGCGGAAGCCATTATCTGCAAAACTATATAATTACCATTACACCAAAAAGCTATTACCTTGCTCCGGGAATAGATACTGAATTATTTAAACCTGAAATGGAGAAGGCTGCTTTAGCCAAAACTTTAGCCTGGGTGGGAACAATGTTCAGAGAGGAGGATTACATCAATTTAAAGTATCTCTTCAAGATAATGAAAAATTTACCTCATCTTACACTTGAGGTAGTAGGAGACGGTCATTATAAGAATAAGATTGCAGCAGAGTCCAAGAGACTAGAGCTTAAAAATATCGTCTTTAGAGGCTGGATGGAGAGTTCCAGAATCCCTGAGTATCTCGAAAATATAAGCTTGGGATTATTTCCTCTTAAGGTGAAGAACAGATTTACAGAGGCTAAGTTTCCGGTAAAAGTACTGGAGTTTATGAGTAAAGGTATACCTACTGTTGCAACATCATTTGGTGAGGTTAAAAATATAATCAAAGATGGAGAGAACGGCTTACTTGCTGAAGATGAGAATGATTTTAAAGATAAGATAGAGATGGTATTAGAAGATAGCAGGTTATATTCCCGGATCTCAAAATCGGCTAGGGAGAGTGTGATAGCAAACTATTCTGACCGCAGGCAGACTCAGAAGCTGATATCAATATTGGATAGAGAGCTATGAATAAAAAGGTAGTTCTTATGAACTCTGTAGGTAAGGATGATATCGGACGCTTTATCATACACTCTCCTTCCAGGTGGTCTGAGGGTGTGGAGAGACTATCATCCTGGTTCTGTTATTATCCATGGGAGCTTGCTTATGCAACTGCCTTACTTAAGAAGAAGACCTCCTATAAAATCAAGCTCATAGATCCCTGCCTCGGGAGGTGGGATAAAGAAGAGACTCTGAGCAATATCTTAGAAGAAGAGCCGGACTGGTTGATAGTAGAGAGTGCTACGCGGACAATATCTGAGAATCTCTGGGTCGGAAAGAACATAAAGAGAATAACTCAGACTAAGATAGTATTCGTTGGCCAACATGCTACTGCTTTTCCTCAAGACCTTATCTCCAGAGGTGTAGATTATGCGGCTATCGGAGAGTATGAAGAGACATTACTTGAGTTGTTGGTAACCGAAGATAGTTCTATAGCCGGACTCTATCCAAATCAACGCAGGCCGTTAGTAGATATAACAAAATTACCCTGGCCGGAAGATAGAGATCTAAAGAGAATCGAATATGGCAGCCCTGGCGAACCAAGTTCAGAATATCTTGAGATTCAGGCCTATGCCAGCCGCGGCTGCTACAGAGACTGTCCTTTCTGTGTCGCAAGAAACGTATATTACAACCAATCTAAGCAGAGA
Organism: Candidatus Kaelpia imicola; assembly: GCA_030765505.1. Taxonomy (NCBI): domain Bacteria; kingdom Pseudomonadati; phylum Candidatus Omnitrophota; genus Candidatus Kaelpia; species Candidatus Kaelpia imicola. Next base: position 51,548 of record JAVCCL010000026.1, read on the forward strand.
TTTCGTAAGGTAGCTGATATTATATCTGAAATAGAGTATCTAAAAAACAGCTATCCCCGGCTTGAGGGTATTTTTTTTGATGAAGAGTCTCATAACTCAAGCAAAGATTTTATCAGGGAATTAACATCAGCAATTATAAGTTCAGGATTGAATAGTTTAAAATACGAAGCTATGTGCGACCTGAGATTCCTGGATAGAGAGAGCATGGATTGTATGAAAAGAGCAGGATATTACAAGGTTCGTTTCGGAATAGAGACGGCTTCTGAAGAGTTGGCCTTATCAATAGCCAAGCCTATCTCAGTTGATAAAACTCTCTCCACTTTAAGTTATGCTAAAGAGATAGGGCTAAAGACCTATACTACTTTTATGTTTGGTTTACCTGGTTCAAACGTTAAAAGGGATGGTCAGACAATAGATTTCATCTCCCGTATCATAAAACAGGATTTAGTAGATAACATACAGATATCTCTGGCTACACCTCAACCGGGTACCCCTTTCTATAATTGGGCAAAAGAGAGAGACTTTATTACAGATAACGATCCTCACTCTTTTGACGGAGGAGGACCAGCTATTTTAAACTATCCCGATTATGGAAAAGAAGAGATAGAAGAATTATTGAAAATGGCTGTTATAAAAAGAGACCACCTCTTCTTTATGAATAATCTCAGAAAGCATCCCTTTGGTTTTATAGTTAAACGTTACAAGCGTTACGGTTTGAAGTTGTTGATAGAGAAACTGTTAAGGCGTATTAAAACAGAGCTGCTTTACTTAAAGCTCTCCAAGAGAAGGTAATCTATGGAAGAGACTATCTCAGTTGTAGTGGTAAATTATAACAGGAGAGAGTATCTTTACAACTGTCTTAAATCAGTCTCAAACCAAAGCTATTGCAATATTGAGCTTATAGTTGTAGATAATGGCTCATCTGATGGTTCTATTGAGATGGTCGAAGGAGAATTTCCGGAAGTAAAGATAGTTAAAAATAGAGAGAATATATTTTTGGCAACCCCTTATAATCAGGGCATAAGATATTCTATAGCTTCTCTTATACTCTGTATGAATAATGACGTTATCTTGGAGAGGGATTATATCAAAGAGTCGGTTCCGGTTTTTAAAAAAGATAGACGTATAGGTTCTGTAGCCGGCAAGCTTATAAACCCAATCACAAAGCTTATAGACTCAACGGGTCAGATATTAACACGCGCCAGGCGCGGCTGTGAGAGAGGTTACAGAGAAGAAGATTCCGGTAACTATAGTGAAGGATATATCTGGGGAGTAGGAGGAGCGATTGCTTTTTACAGAAGAGAGATGTTAGAGGATATAGAGATAGAGAATGAATATTTTGATCAAACCTACAAAGCCTATCTGGAAGATCTGGACCTAAATTGGCGAGGGAAGAAAAGAGGTTGGAAATCATATTTTAAACCCAGCGCTGTTGCTTTTCATTATCGGGGAGTAACGGGTTGGAGAGAGAGATCTCGTTTTGGGTTCTTAAACCTTAATAATGATCTAAAAGTACAGTATCTAAAGAATAGATACGCAACATTGATAAAGAATGAGACTCTGGGCGATTATATTAAGAACCTGCCTTACATCCTGCTCTACGATAGCTGCCTTCTGATTCTCTTGATTTCAATTAACCCCTTATGTATACTGTACCTCGTAAAAGATATCTCCTGGCTTAAGAGTGCTCTCAGGAGAAGGAGAACCATAAAAGAGAGATGGCTAAATTAACTATACCCCTGATAAAAGATAAGAAAGAGCAAAGAGAGAAGATCACAATGCTTACAGCCTATGATTATCCAACCGCAAGGTTGACAGAGAGAGCGGAGATTGACATGGTTTTAGTAGGAGACTCTCTCGGTAATGTGATATTGGGGTATGATTCAACCCTTCCTGTAACTATGGATGAGATGCTGCATCATACAAAAGCAGTTCGAAGAGGAGCAAAGAATACTTTCCTGATAGCAGATATGCCTTTTATGTCTTATCAGGTCTCAAATGAAGAAGCGCTGCGTAACGGAGGAAGGTTTATTAAAGAATCAGGAGCTGATGCTGTAAAGCTGGAAGGTGCAGAGATAGCGAAAGATAGGATAGAGACACTTATTAAAGCCGGCATACCTGTCCTGGGCCACCTGGGTTTGACTCCTCAAACAGCCGCTATTTTAGGAGCTTATAAGGTTCAAGGCAGAGAGCTCTCTTCGGCAAAGAAGATATATAAAGAGAGTCTGCTTTTGGATAAACTGGGCTGCTTTGCTATTGTCTTAGAATGTGTTCCTCAACAGCTGGCAAAGATAATAACAGGGGCTCTATCAATCCCTACCATAGGTATCGGTGCAGGTAAAGATTGCGATGGTCAGGTTCTGGTAACGTATGATATGCTGGGAATAGGAGAAGGAGAGAAGAGAAAATTCGTAAGAGAGTATCTTAATTTAGAAGATGAGATATTAGAGGCGCTAAAGAGTTTTAAATCGGATGTCTTAAAGAGTTCTTTTCCATCTCAAGAGAACTCATTCAATATAGACAAAAATATTCTGGAAAAACTCAAAAAAGATATAGAGGTAGAGAAGGGTGATTAAAAAAATAAAGAAGGTTTCAAAGGTTTTCTTTCTCTTTCTGAAGAGTATAGTCTATAATTTTAACCAGGATAAATGCAAATTGCATGCAGCAGCACTCTCTTTTATTACCATTCTTACATTGATACCCTTTTTAGCCTTAATATTTGCGATATCAAAGGGGCTGGGTATTCAGAATTACTTCCAAGATATTGTCATTCATAAGATTGCACTGGGAAAACAGGATATCTTCCTCAAAATTCTGCAATATATAGAGAATACCAATCTTAAGAATCTCGGGACCGCAGGCATCATTGTCTTGCTTCTTGCTATGATAAGGCTCTTAGGTTCAATAGAAGAGGTGTTTAACGCTGTATGGAATGTAGAGTCGGCTCGCAGAATAACAAGAAAGATATCTGACTATCTAACAATCGTAGTACTCTGTCCGATATTCGTATTTATGACTTTTACATTTACAGCAAGCTTGAGCTCCAATGCTCTTGTTCAGAGCCTGCTTCAGAATGACCTATTAAACAACGCCTACTTGTATTTTATTAGATTCCTGCCTTTTGTAAGCATCTGGGTTGCACTATCAATATTCTATATGTTTATGCCGAATATTAAAGTAAACCTGACATCGGGAGTGATCTCTGGAGTAATAGCAGGTACAATATGGCAGATATTCCAATGGGCCTATATTCAGTTTCAAATAGGGATTATCAAATATAATGCAATCTATGGGACCTTTGCCAGTGTTCCCATATTCATTGTCTGGATATATTTTAGCTGGGTAGTAATACTCTACGGGGCAGAGCTGGGTTTTGTATTTCAGAACCGGAAGAACCTTGAAGGTATTTCCAGAAAGGACGATGATTCATTGCTTGAGTTCAACGAGCTCTATAATTTCCTTAAACTTATTGTCAAAAGGTTTCAAGACGGAAAGTTCCCTCTTGATTACGAACTCATTCTTTCAGAGTTTAATCTTCAAAAGAGTAAGATAGTAAGGCTGATAAATTACCTCCAGCAGCATAAGATACTGAAAAGAAAAGAGAATGAGCTCTATTTTATAAAAAACCCCTGCAATGTAAAACTGACCGAGGTATTTCTGCCTCAAGAGATTCATTCAGACAACGAAAAAGCTGCTCAGATAATGCAGGGTATCTTAAAGAGAGAAGAGCTCCAAAACCATACTCTTACGGATATTATCTAAGAACATCTTTATTTAAAAAGGAGCGGGCTATGAAGAAAAAATCTTTAATCTTAACGGTAGCGGTCTTATTTCTAACAATAAGCAATTCGCTTTACGGTTCCGATCTTGACGATGTTTTAAAAGGAGTTTTCTCGGCTGTATCGGAGCCGGCCAAAACCTATATCTTTAGTGCGGGTGAGAAAATATTCTCTAACATGGGAGAGGAGCTCTATTACTCCGGTTATGAGTATTCAGGTAATAGAAAGACGCTGCTGCTTACATATATAGAGAGCGGCAGTGCTATATTGATGAAATTTCCAGAACCGGATTTAATCATCGTCCGGGATATGAGATTCAAGATAGTTGAGTTCAACAACCAGCAGTTTAGAATAGAGAAAGTATACCGTTAAGAAAAAAAAGGGGTTAAGTTTATGGGATTTAAAGATTTGCCCGATATAATGAGGCTTGCTCAGGAAGCTAAAAAGGTTCAGAGAGAACAGGAAGAGATGCAGAGAAAACAGACTGAGGCACTAGAGAGAATAGAGCAGGCTCTTACGGAAATACTTCTAGAGTTAAGAGAGAGATGAGTTTTCTTTTTAAAAAAACATTTCTTCTGTCAGGATTCTCATTGCTTCTCATTTCAGGCTGTACGGGGGTAAATTACAATATTCTTACCGGAAAAGAGAATCTTACTTTTATCTCAGAAGAGAGAGAGGTCAAGCTGGGAAAGAAAATATCCAAGCAAGTAGAAGAGGAGTATGAGATAATTCAGGACCCCAGAGTAAAAGATATTGTAAAGAAGGTAGGTTATAAAATAGTTGATAGCTGCGACAGAAAGGGAGTCGTATACTACTTCGAAGCTATCAAAAGAAAGAGAGACGAAGATAGAGAGGAGCCGAATGCTTTTGCCTTACCCGGGGGATATATCTATATAAACGACAAGCTTCTTGATCTGATCGGCTGGGAGAACGAAGATGAGATTGCTGCAGTACTTGCTCATGAGATATCCCATATCGTTTTAAGGCACAACATTCTTAAACTTCAGGAAGTAATAGGTACTCAAGCTCTACTTATAATGGTGGGTACAAGTACACCCGATGCACGTACTGCTAAAAACAGCCAAGTTGCCATGATATTGCTGCTTCTTGCTTACAGTAAAGAAAGAGAATTTGAGGCAGATAGATTGGCTTTAAAATATCTCCAGAAAGCTGATTTCAACCCCCAAGGAATGATATCTCTATTAAAGAAAATACAAAAATTTCAATTTGACTCACCAATAAAAAGATATTATCTAAAAACACACCCTTATTTAGACGAAAGAATCGAACAAGTTCAAAAAGAACTTAAGATATATAACAATATTCTGTATTAAATATTAATATCCACTCTTAAAAAATAGCATCCATCGTAGTTTTTTTAAAATCGCTTTTTTTGACAACCCATTATGTATGTGTTATCTTTATAACATAAGTTTATTGCTTATAATGGAGCGGGGATGAAAAAAATACTGTCATTACATTTAACAGTCTTACTTTTATTTTCTGTTGTCTTATCCAGTATCGATACAGAGCAATCCCTTCCTTTAAGAAGAATTAAAAGCACCTCTTTTATTGAAGATATTATAGGCAGCCGCAATATCAAATTAGTAGGCTTAGATTTAGATTTTACGCTCTCGGAACCATGTGAACCAATAACTATAGAAGTAATAGAGCAGCTCATAGCGCTTAACAAAGAAGAGGTTCATATCTGTATTATTACAGGAGCGCTTTTTAAAGTAGTTGAAAATAGAGTACTAAACCCGCTGCGCAATTTTATAGAAACAGAACAGGTAGATTTTGACTGGGAGAAATTCTACCTTTTTACCGAAACCGGCTCATCAGGTTATATCTTTAATTCATTAAGTGAAGAGAGAAGAATATTTCATAGAGAATTTGACCAAATGCAAAACGACGCTATAGATCAAGCCTGGGAAGATTTTAACTCCCGATACGGAAAGGACAGTACAACTGATACCTACAGAACATCCGGAAAATCCACTGTTTACTTTAAAAGTACCGGGATAGAACCGATAACAGAATATGTAAATTTCCTAAGAGAAAAACTCCAAGGTCTTGATATCGAAATCACAGCAGGCGGAAACTTGGAGTCAATTGATCTTACCTGCTGCAATAAAGGTGAAGCTGTTTCTGTTATTCAATCTCTATTGGGATTAAGAAGCAACGAATTAATGCTGGTTGGGGACTCTTTTAAATATGAGTTTTCCAATGACAGACATATGGCAGCAAATGGAGCATTGGTATTCAATGTTGGGGAAAAAGCAGAAAACTTAGAAGGGGCTTATAACACAGGTGAGCTCTTTCCATATCTTGCAATGGGTCCTCAAAGAACACTAGCACTACTGAGGGTTTTAGAAGACAGATTTACTAGTTTTAACAATATATTCCGCGATATACGGGAAGGTTAGCGCTCAACTTACTATAGAGAAATTCAATACAACGACTGCAGAATAAAAATACATGGTATGAACATGCCAAAACTTAATTCAAAGGGAAGCTTGCAATACGAAACAGGATTTCTGGCTATCAGCGTTTTTGATAATGAAGAAAAGATATTGGCCTATCACGTTATCTACCCAACTTCAAGAGGTTACCAAGTAGTAAAAAGCATAAGAAAAGATGCTGTTTTAAACTCTAGCTACACTGAATTAATTGCTAAGGCCAATGATGCATTTAGGATTGAGCCCTGCCTGACTGAACCAACAGATATGACAATACAACCTAGCAGCGCTAATATCCTGCGCTCTTATCTTGCATTCTATTTTTATGAACGTTTCAACACACCAGGCGCAAGCAGGTTAGAGAAATTCATCAACGCAGTAGATAAACTGAAAGAGATGGTAGAGGAATCTTTTCTGAAAGAAGAAAATATTCCAGACCCTAGAACAATCGCAGACAGGCTTAATATACCCTAATGCAAGCCTAGACAAAGGCACAGATTTCACTAATTATGGTAGATATTATTACCATATAGTAAAAAATTACCCCGGTGGAGTCCCGGCTTTAAGCAGAGTTTTAGATGAACTAATACAGGAAGACCGCTATTATGAAACAGCAAGAGTAAAAATTGCAGATTTTATACTTGGCTACATTGAGTCTAATTCTGAAAAATTTCTCAATGTAAAATTTCCATCTAATCGAGAAAGATTACGCTCGATATTAATGGATTTTGGCGAGGCCTTAGGTATAAATTACAAATTGTATATACGTGATTAAGCATTTTTTAGCTCTTCGGAAATTATTAATACCTAAAAAAATATCTAATATTTCAATTTAAACTTGACTGCTACAACCCCTAAGATGTAAATTAATACCATATAATTAGATAAGTTGCAAAAATAATTATTGCGGAGAAAACTTCTATGACTACCAGGAAATACCACCTTATATTTGCCCAAATTAGCCTTATTTTAGCCTTAATTAACACATTTTTAGTATATATATTAAATTGCCCTTCCTTTGTGATGAGCGGCAATTATAATTACCGGCCAACGACAATTAAAATTCCCGAAAAATAGGCTGGAGATGGTAATCTATTTAGACTAAAGATAAGGAGGTCTAAATGGTTATCGATCAACAGGTAAGGAGGTTGTTGTTACTCATGAAAAGTGAAAAAACTAAAGCAATAGCAGCGGCTGATTTTTTATATCGGCTGCAATATACAATTAATCAGCCGATAGAGAATATGCAGACAGATAATGGAAGTGAGTTTACCTGGCATTTTGACCGAACAGCAGATAGATTGAAAATAGATAGATATTTTTCCAGAGTTAAAACACCGAAAGATAACCCTGAAGCTGAGAGATTTAATCAAACTCTAAAATATGAGTGGTTATATGATAACAATTTAGATTTAGATTGTGATAGATTTAATAGAGAGTTAACTGAATGGCTGATAGAATACAATTTCAACAGACCTCATGAAACTCTTGATTACTTGACTCCTATGGAGCATATAGAAAACGAGTTGACTAAAATTAGAAGCCCTGTCAAAGTGTTACCTATGTGGTCAGCCAGAACATATTCTTGATTTTTTCACCCTGTTGTGATATACAAGTGCTATGCAAATCTCCAAAGATACTGTAACTCATACAGCTCATCTGGCCAGGTTATATTTAAACGATCGTGAGATAGAGCAGTACTTAAAACAGATAGAGGATATACTGAATTATATTGATAAATTAAAAGAGCTGGACGTTAAAAATATAGAACCTACCTTCCATGTCTTAGAGCTTAAAAACGTATTACGTAAAGATATTGAGAGACCGTCGCTTCCGGTAGAAGAGGTGCTTCAAAACGCTCCGGATAGAGAGGGTAACTCTTTCTCGGTGCCCAAAGTATATTAAATGAACCTCACAGAACTCAGCGCATATAAGCTCAAAGACCTTATAGATAAAAAAGAGGTTAGGATAAAAGAGGTTGTTGAATCTTATTTAGAGAGAATAGAAGAGAGTGATAAGGATATAAACGCTTACATATCAATAGATAAAGAACGGGCTATTGAAGAAGCAGAGAGACTGGATAGGGATAACAGCGATCTGCCGCTTAAAGGGCTGCCTATTGCAATAAAAGATAATCTCTGTGTTAAAGATGAGCCTACGACTTGCGGTTCTAAAATATTAGAGGGTTTTAAGCCTCCTTACAGCGCGACAGTAATTGAAAATCTAAAAAATAATGGTGCGATACTCTTAGGAAAGACAAATATGGATGAGTTTGCCTTTGGTTCTTCCTGTGAGACTTCCTGCTATGGCGTTACGAAGAATCCTCATGATACCTCAAGAGTACCGGGCGGCTCTTCCGGAGGTTCCGCTGCAGCGGTTGGAGCTAAAGAGGCTCTTTGGGCGCTGGGAAGTGATACCGGCGGCTCAATACGCCAGCCTGCATCTCTATGCGGAGTGGTGGGACTAAAGCCTACCTACGGCAGGGTATCCCGTTACGGTTTGATAGCATTTGCATCCAGCCTGGATCAAGTCGGTCCTCTGGCAAAAGATGTTAAAGATACTGCCCTGCTTCTTGAGGCAATATCAGGTTATGACCCGAGAGATTCGACCTCTTCCAATAAAGAGAGTCCAGAGTACAGTAAAAATTTAGAACCTGCTCTTAAAGGTATAAAGGTAGCGATAGCGGATGAATATTTCCCTAAAGGAGTAGATGGTGAGATTAAAGATAGAATAGATAGAGTGCTGGAGCTATTAAAAAAAGAGGGGGCTACTGTAGATAGGATAAGCCTGCCTCATACCGAATATGCAGTAAGCACTTATTATATAATAGCTCCTTCTGAAGCAAGCTCAAACCTGGCCCGTTACGATGGGGTAGAGTACGGTTTGAGAGTCAAGAACGCAGACTGGATAGAGGGGGTAGCAAACCCAATGGTTAAGATGTATCTGGCAACAAAGTCAGAAGGCTTTGGAGAAGAGGTTAAGAGAAGGGTAATATTGGGAACATACTCATTATCAAGCGGATATTATGATGCCTACTACTTAAGAGCGGCCAAAGTAAGAACTCTTATAAAGAGAGATTTTCAGGAGGCTTTTAAGAGATATGACTGCATTATATCTCCAACCTCTCCTACAGCCGCTTTTAAGCTGGGAGAGAAGAGAGAAGATCCTCTTAAGATGTATCTATCTGATATCTTTACGATTCCAGCCAATCTGGCCGGAATACCAGCAATATCAATACCTGTAGGTAAAAACAGTGAGAATCTTCCCTTAGGTCTCCAGATAATGGCTGACTATTTTCAGGAACAGAGATTATTGAATATAGCTTACGGGATAGAGAGAGCTTATAGCGGACTATGAAATATAAGACTACGATAGGGCTTGAGATACATATCCATCTTGGGAGTAAAACAAAGATATTCTGCTCTTGCTCTACAGCATATACAAAAGAGCCTAATACGCATACCTGCCCTGTCTGCCTTGGCCTTCCTGGGGCACTCCCGGTCTTAAATGAGAGAGCCTTTCATTATGCTATAAAAGCTGCTCTGGCCTTAAACTGTAAAGTTTCTGAACATGTCAGTTTTGACAGAAAGAACTACTACTATCCGGATCTACCCAAGAACTACCAAATATCTCAATATAGTTTTCCGGTGGGCAGAGCTGGAGTTTTGAATATTAACGGTAGAGATATCCGTATCAACCGTGTCCATATGGAGGAGGATGCCGGGAAATTGATACACTCAGAAGATAATAAGAGAAGTTTCATCGATTACAACAGAACCGGAGTTCCGCTGATAGAGATTGTAACCGAACCCGATATAGATTCACCTCAAGAAGCATATGACTTTCTTCAGGAGCTTAGAACTACGATACTCTATCTTGGTATATCTGATTGTAACATGGAAGAGGGGAGTTTAAGGTGTGATTCAAATATATCTCTATCTAAAGAGGATGCAAAAGAATTGGGAAGGAAGATAGAGTTAAAGAATATGAATACATTCCGGGGTGTTAAAGAGGCCTTGGAATATGAGATAGAGAGGCAGAGAGCGGTGCTTGAAGACGGTAAAGAGGTTGTTCATGAGACCCGCCTCTGGGATGAGAGCAGGCAGATGACGGCTGCGATGAGAAGCAAAGAGGATATCCATGATTACAGATACTTTCCTGAGCCTGACCTGGTTAAATATGAAATACCGGAAGAGCTGAAGAACAGCATTAAAGAAGAGCTGCCGGAGTTACCGCCGAAGAGAAGAGAGAGGTTTAAGAGCGAATACAGCTTGAATGATTACGACACTGAATTACTGGTAAAAGATAAGAGTATTGGAGATTATTTCGAAGAGGTTTTAAAGAACTATGATAATCCCAAGCCGGCCTGCAATTTTATAACATCCGATATAACAGGGGCGGTCAATGAGCGCGGAATAGATTTTAAAGACATAAAGCTTTCTGCTTTAAGTTGTGCTAAGCTGCTCAATATGATAAAGGATAAAAAGATATCAATAAAGATAGCAAAAAGCATTCTGCCTGAACTTATAGAGAGAGAGCTTGACCCTCTGGTTATTATTGAAAAAAAGAATCTGATGCAGATAAATAGAGAATCCGATATTCAAAATGTAATAGTCCAAGTCATAAGAGAAAACCCCGGGGCTGTTAGAGACTTTAAAAGCGGCAGGAGAGAGGCGATTAAATTTCTTATAGGACAGATTATGAGGGTAACAGAAGGAAGAGCAAACCCTGGAATAGTTAATAAGCTGTTAAATCAGGAACTGGGAGGCCTAATATGAAAAGAGTTCTATTGTTAATCGTTACCATGACAGTTATCTCGATAATCTCGTATAATATCTCAAGTTATTCGCTGGATATTGAGCTCAATGAACCAACCAGTAGTAACGATCAAGACTTATATTCAAATCTTGAGGTATTCTCTGACGTTATAGCTCTCATTCAGCAAGAGTATGTAGAGGAAGAGCAGCCAAAAGATATGATCTACGGAGCACTTCAAGGGATGCTGGGAGCACTGGACCCTTATAGTCAGTTTTTAGAGCCTGACATCTATCAAGAGTTACGAGTAGAGACCGAAGGTGAGTTTGGAGGTATAGGGATAGTAATTGCCATAAAGACCGGAGTGCTTACGATAATATCGCCTCTTGAAGGTACGCCGGGATATGAAGCAGGGTTACAGGCCGGAGATAGGATAGTAAAAATAGCTGATGAGAGCACGAAGGGAATTACTCTTATGGAGGCTGTCAAAAAATTGCGGGGTAAACCCAAGACAGAGGTTGCTCTTACAGTACTAAGAGAGAGCGAACAGAGACTAATAGGGTTTAAAATCGTAAGGGATATTATAAAGATAGAGAGTGTTAAAGAGAATAAGATTATAAGTGACAATATAGGCTACATTAAGATTCTTGAGTTTCAAGAGAACACATTGCCTGATTTCAAAAAAGCACTAAAGAGCCTTAAAGATAAAAAGATCGAAGGTCTGATAGTCGATTTAAGGAATAATCCCGGCGGACTTCTTGATGTAGCAGTAGCTATAACAAGTGAGTTTTTGCCTAAAGGGAAGCTGGTAGTTTATACCCAGGGTAGAAATGCTAAGCAGGATATGAAGTTTCACTCTATAGGGGGAAGTTTTTTAAAAGAGCCTCTGATTATTCTCATAAATAGAGGCAGCGCAAGCGGCTCTGAGATTTTTGCCGGGGCAATAAAGGATAATAACAGAGGGCTGATTGTAGGTCAGACTTCGTTCGGGAAAGCCTCCGTACAGACAATCATACCTTTAAAAGATAATTCAGCAGTGAGATTGACAACAGCTCATTATTATACTCCAAGTGGAAACTTGATACATGAAAAGGGAATAGAGCCCGACGTTAAAATAGATAGGAAGAGATTCGGGTCTTTATCTAAAGAGACTAAACCTGAGTTAGATACCGAAACTATGTTTGAGGATATCGAAGAAGGAAAAGAAGAGATATCGATTGAAGAGAAAAAAGATAAGCTGGATTTTGAGCTTGAACGAGCAATAGATATCATGAAGGGGTTGGTCAAGTATAATAAGATGCTCTCTGAATCTTAATGAGACTCTCTTTAAAGCTATTAATTGCGCTATCTGTTACAATCTCTCTTTTCTATTTTTTACCTCGGGACTATATCAGGAAGACAGAGAGAATCGAATCCTACTTAAAGAACTACTTAGGTTGTTTCGGTATTGACAGTTATGCATTAAAAAAAGAGTCTAGAGAGATTTATAAAAAATCCGGCTCCAAATATCTAATAGTAGAGAGAGAGTACGAAGTGCCTCCTGATTTCCCTTTCTATGCATTTCGGGAAGAGCTCAAGAGCATATTGGAAAAAGAAGGTTTTTTTATAGAAAGAGATAGAACGTATAGTGAAGCAGGGTATAGAATAATTTTTAAAAAACTACCGCTGTATATCATCAGATTGGTTAAGAAAGATAGAGGCTATCTGGCTATAGTTCTTGATGACTTTGGATATGACAACAAGACTCTCCACTACTTAAAAGAGATAGCAATACCTTTAAACATATCGATACTTCCCAGTCTGAAATATTCAAAGAGTGTAAGCCTCACAGCCAGCAAAAACGGCCATGAAGTACTTCTCCACCTGCCGATGGAACCAGTTAAAAGTAAAAAGATAGAGAGACACCTTGAGAAAAGTACGATTAAAAGCACGACCCCGGATGAAAAGATAATAGAGGAGCTGCACGGTTTTCTGAATGAACTAAGAGATGTTAAAGGGGTAAATAACCACATGGGTTCATCTCTATGTAGAGACAGAGGGAAGATGACTGTTATTTTAAAGATTCTCAAAGAGCGGGATCTCTACTTTTTGGATAGCCGTGTGGTGTCAGACTCTAAAGGTCCGGAGGTAGCAGAAAAACTGAATTTAAAATGTTTTCAAAGAGATGTTTTTATAGACAATATTGAAAACAGCGAATATATTGAAAAACAGATCAGAGAGGCGATACGTCTGGCAAAACGGAAAGGTTTTGCAATAGCAATAGGCCATGACAGAGAGAGAACACTTAAGACCATATTAAGCATGTTAACCGAGATAAAAGAGGATACCTACCCGATTAAGTTATCGGAGTTAAGATGAGAATACTGGGAATAGAGACCTCATGCGATGAGACTTCAATAGCCATTGTCAAAGACGGCAGTATTGTAGAATCAAATATTGTAGCTTCCAGCATAGAACTGCATAAAAAATATGGGGGAATAGTACCTGAGATAGCAACACGTCACCACGTAGAGGTAATACTTCCTGTCTTAAAAGAGGCGCTCTCTGAATCAGGGATAGAGTTATCCAAAATAGACGTTCTGGCCGTTACACAAGGGCCGGGATTAATAGGCTCGCTTATGGTGGGTATCACATTTGCAAAATCTATCGCCTATGCTCTGGGGCTACCGCTAATACCGGTAGACCATATTTTAGCCCATCTATATTCACCCTACCTAAATCAAGCAGGCATAGAGTTTCCTTACTTAGGTCTTGCTGTTTCAGGCGGCCATACAAGCCTATTTGTAGTTAATGGTTTTTGCGATTTTAGACTAATCGGAAAGACTAGAGACGATGCCTTGGGTGAATCCTTTGATAAGGTTGCTAAGATGCTTGGGCTCGGTTTCCCCGGAGGCCCAGAGGTAGAGAGAAGGGCAGAGAGGGCAAAAAAAAGAGATACTATCTTTACCCCGCCGAAAATAAGAGATGGTTACGACTTAAGCTATAGCGGTCTTAAGACCGCAGTGCTCTACCATCTAAAGAGACAGGAGAGACTTGAAGATTCTGATATTGATGAAGTATGTTATGGATTTCAGAAAGCAGCTTTAGAATCCCTGCTTTTCAAGGTAGAGCAGGCTTTGGCTGATTTTAAACTCAAGAGGGTTCTTGCCGGCGGAGGGGTCACAGCTAATAGCAGACTAAGAGAGTTACTGAAAAAATTAGAGGCAGATGTATATCTGGCTGATAAAAAATATTCATCAGACAATGCAGGAATGGTTGCAGGTCTTGCCTATCGACTGTATAATAAAGACAGAGAGATAGGCTTTGATTTAAATTTTGAACCTTATTCGATATTTGGAGAGAGATGGACTTAGCCGATATTTTTAAAATCTTGCTGGCATTGATACTCTCAGGGTTGATTGGTCTTGAGAGAGAACGGCACGGAAGAGCTGCTGGTTTCAGAACCCATATGCTGGTTGGAATAGGCTCTGCTCTGATGATGATCACATCAATAAATATGCACAGACTCTACGGTGCTCCTGCAGACCCATCCAGGATAGCAGCACAGGTTATAAGCGGAATAGGTTTTCTGGGGGCAGGAACAATAATACGTTTTAAAGCCTCAATACGCGGTTTAACTACGGCAGCATCTCTCTGGGCTGTTGCCGGAATAGGGCTTGCAGTAGGTTCCGGCGGATACAGCTCAGCAATAGTAACAACTGCGATAATTCTAGGAGTTCTTTTTCTACTGCCTGACTTTGAAAGAAATATTTTAAGAAGCCCCACTTTTAAAACTCTACAGATAGAAGGTTCAAAAGACTTAAAAATACTTCAGGAGGTTAGACTGATACTGGCTGAATACAAGAGTGAGATAAAAGATTTCAGCATCAAGACTCTATCTGATCAGGAAGATAGCTGCTTGATAGAGCTTAACCTAAAGATGCTGGATAGATATGCTGAAGATATTAAAAACGATCTCATTAGGATAGCGGGTATAAAATCAATAAATTGGATCTAAAGGAGGTGTAATGTGGCTGTCAAAAAGAGAAGCAATGAGAAAATTTTAGAAATCAACGCTACGATGCAGGGTGAACTCACTTTTAAAGACCCTGTAAACCTTACCATAAACGGAAATTTCCAAGGTAAGCTTAATACGAAGGGTGCGCTTTTAGTAGGAAAAGATGCCTATGTAGGCGCAGAGATAATCGGCGAGGATATTACGATTGCAGGTAAGATAGACGGGAATATAGTTGCCCAGAAAAGATTGACTCTAATACCGCCTGCCAATGTTAAAGGTGAAATTAAGACCCCTATCTTAATCGTAGAGGAGGGAGCGACATTAAACGGTGAGTGCATTATGAAGTCTGAGATAACAAAATTTTTGACGCTTGAAGAGATGGCAACCTATCTTAAGATTGACAGAGAGACTCTTCTTAATTGGGTAGAAGATAATAAAATACCTGTCATGAGAGAAGGCTCTAAATACCTCTTTGACAGAAAAGAGGTTGAGAACTGGCTTTCAAAAGAGAAGGTTTCTTAACTTGAAAAACAATGGATAAGCTTTTAACTCTTAGCGAGTCAGCCGCATTTCTCGGAGTTAGAGACGAAGTATTTCAGGATCTGATAGATCAGTATAAGATCCCGCACTATAAGATTGCCGGTAAGTTTATCCGCTTCTCACAACAAGAGCTTGAAAAGTACAGAGATACAGTTAAAAAGGGCGGAGGAGATAAAGATAGCAATAAGAGGAATGCGGCAGAGATAGAGAAGATAAGAGAGATTGAATATAAGAGAGAGAGCCTCTCTCCTGCTGTAAAAATCTCAGAGTTTCTTAAATTCAATGATTTCTATATATTGAGTCTAATAATAATCATAATGCTGCTGTTCTATATAATAAAATTCTAACTATGCTAAAAGCAGAAGTTTATGGTATAATTAAAAAATGAAAAGGTTGAGAATAAAAGTTGTTATTTTTATTATTTTATTCTCTGGTTTACTCCTTTCAAAGATTTTTCTTGCAGAAGCAGAAGAGGTCTATCCAGAGTGGAAAATAAAGCTTGCCTATACTTTAAGTGCAAAAGGCAGTGATATTAAAATCCATGACCCGGAGTTAGCTAAAGAGTATTATGCCCGTGCAAAGAGGTTGTACCCCTTGGCAGTATCAGGGAAAGAGGAGATGAAAGTTGTAAAGAGTATAAAGTTAGAGAAGATCGCAGCAGTAGAAGTAAAAGAGAAGGTTGAGGTTAAGCAGAAATCTGGGAAAACAGAAGAGAAAAGCAGTAGACCTGAACTGTTGGCAAGAGAGGAGAAGAGGCCGTTAATAGAGGTTACAAAGAGAGAAGAAAAGTCTCTGCCTAAAATAACTAAACCTACAGAGAAAAAATATAAAACTGAAGAATACAGCGATTATCCAGAGAGTGCAATAATAGCAGAATTTAAAAGCGTAGATGCGCGTAAGGTCTATGGGGCTGAAAAATTAGGTCCGACAGTGAATACGCTGCTTGACCCTTACTACATGAAGCATAAGAACTTCAGGATTCCTTACTATAAAGACCGCGAAGGATTAAAGATCCATCCCTGGATAGGCGTAAGAGGCGAATATAAATACGATGAGCAGAGAGTAGGGATAGAGAGCTTAATGATGGAGGCTCAGGAGTTTAATCAGAGAAGAAATGACCAGATACGGGACTACATATCAATCAACAAGAAAGAGTACTACAGGGAAGAGGTAATCTTACATATCAGAGAATGGCTTCCAAAGTTTACTTTTATAAACCATGAGGAGATTGTAAAGAGAACATGGGAAGCCAAAAAAATATGGTCTTCAAACAATAATACCTATTACGATAATCGCAACAAAAGGTATTACCAGCTTGAATATACCATTCCACGTCTTAAAAGAATAGGCTATCTAAAGTTAAAGCTGCGCTATGGTGATGAGCTATCTTACAGAACAAACGACCCTGCTGCATACCTGCCTTACGAGTCTCATCTGGTGGGATTTGAGACTTCTCCTCATATCTCACGTCTTGGCAGATTGAAGATAAAGTTTGAGTATGAATATTGGAATGGGGAATACAAACAGGCTCAGAATCAAGGCTGGTCTGAGAGGGATGCCTGGGGGAGAGACTACTTACTAGAGTTTGAACTCTATAACCAGAAAAAATTCTTAAGGATTACCCCGCATTTTAACTGGAAGAAGGAGCAGCACTCTCCAAGCCATGACACCTGGTGGACAAAGAAGACAGGTTTAAAGCTGCAGAAAAATATAAATGGAAAGCTAAGTTATACAACAGACTGGACATATATTGATTATACCAGGACAAAGAGTCCGGAGACCTCATCTGCGCAGACTATATCTACCTCCTGCTGGACTTGGGAAAACGAAATGGAGATCGAACTATTGCGGGAC
Organism: Candidatus Kaelpia imicola; assembly: GCA_030765505.1. Lineage (NCBI taxonomy): Bacteria > Pseudomonadati > Candidatus Omnitrophota > Candidatus Kaelpia > Candidatus Kaelpia imicola. The sequence continues at coordinate 68,932 of JAVCCL010000026.1, forward strand.
CTTAAACTTATAGTCGGACTTGACTATGGAAACGGACTGGGCTTTAGCGGATTCGACAATATAACCGGCAGAGGTGAGCTGATGCTTAGAAAACCGGGATTAATAGATCTACGTTTCGGCTATAGATATACAGATTATATTAACGTTAATGATAATGTAGATACGGTCTACTTTAAATTAGGGTTATTCATATGAAGAGAATACTGCAATTATTAATTTTAATACTGATGCTTAGGCAGCCTCAGCTATTCTGTGAATATTTAAAGATTGCTGATTTTGACAGAGGCGAAAAACCCAACCTTATCAGCGGTGATTATGGTTCCTGGAATAGGACAGAGCGGGACAGAACGCAGTTCTGCAATGAGGATCTTACCACTGACCCCCAAATAGTTTACGGCGGACGAGGCTGTAGTCTCTCTCTCTATTACGATGTTGATTCGCCCAACCCTCCGGTATATAACGGATTCTGGATGCGTCTTGAGAGAATAGATTTAACGGTTTGGAAATACCTCTCTTTTTATGTAAAAGGTGATGAAGAGCATGGCTACACTTCAGCCTTTGAAGTCCAAATTAAAAATATTCAAGGGAAGCTTGCATCCTTTAATATTGAGGGTGTAACATCCAAGTGGCAGCAGATAATAATACCGTTGAATAAGATGAACGAGGAGGCTGATTTCTCAGAGGCTTACGAGATGGTTATAGTGTTTGACGAGAGAGACGCAACCCGAAAAGAGGGAAGAATATTCCTGGACGAATTTTGCCTTTACAGATAAAGTTTAAAATGCTAACCTACTTAAAAATGAAGAAGTTATGAAGCCTTTATTAGTCTCTATAATCCTATTAACTGTTCTATTTAATTTCGGGTGTGGAAAAAACTACAGAACAGAAACAATAATCAGAGAGGAGGCTTTCAACTATCAAAAAATCGGAAGAGATGCTCAGAGCAAGAATGATTGGAATAAAGCCGTAAATTATTACAAAAAAGCAACCTACCTTGATCCTTACAATGCAAAGATATACAATGATATGGCTGTTATATACGAAAAACAGAAACTATATGCTCTTGCTGAGGGTAGCTATAAAAAAGCAATAGAGGTAGATAAAGATTTCCTGGCTTCTTACTTTAATCTTGGGCGCTTATATGAGAAAATGGAGATGGTAGATGATGCACTTTTCTATTATAAGCAGAGAGTGAGATTGGCTCAAGAAGAAGATGACCCCTGGGTTTGGAAAGCAAAAAGTAGAATAGGGTATTACGAATCTATAAATTCGGAGAAATAGAGAATGAGAATAATTAAGACCTGCCTGCTCTCTATGATAGCATTAATCTTGTTGAGCAACCTAAGCTTTGGCGGTGATGATTTTATAAAAGAGTCCAGAGTTTACAGAAAGAAAGGCTATGAAGCACAGCAGTCTGGAGATATAGAGATGGCTCTGGTATACTACAGAAAAGCCGCTGCGTTGGACCCATTCTATGCTATACCCCATAATGATACAGGAATAATATATGAGATGAAGGGCTACTTAAATAAGGCCCAGGAGGCATATCTAAAAGCAATTCAGATAAATCCTGAATTTGCAGAAGCACATATGAATCTTGCTTTGTTATATGAGCGTATAAATGAGATAGATAAAGCCTTGCCGCATTTTATCAAGAGGGTTGAGCTAGATAGTAAGAACAGTTCCTGGGCAAGGAGGGCTTGGCAGAAACTTTGGAAATATGCCCCAGAGCAAGCAAGAGAGGTAGAAGCCAGAGTATTGGCACGTGAAGTGGCAAACAGAATGCAGGAGCAGAAAGAGACAAAAAAAGTACTTGCAGCTAAACATTATCAAAAAGGTATCTACTACCTTAAGAAAGATCTTTATGAGAATGCCTACAACGAACTGAAGCAGGCGGTAATACTATTTCCGGACAATGAAAGTTATCAGAAGAACTACAGGAAGGCAGAGAGAAAGCACATTGTAAACCGGATCAGTATCTACTGCAAAAACGGAAGCGACTATATTGAATCAGGCGATTATGTAAAAGCCAAGCAGGAGTTAGAGAAGATTATCGAGTTGGTTCCCAGGCAAAATTAATTCTGATCTCATCGTTGTTAAAATATGAATCCTAAAACAATCTACTTAATTGACGGCAGTAATTATATTTATAGGGCTTATTATGCGTTGCCTATGCTATCAAATTCCAAAGGGCTTCCGACAAATGCTATCTACGGTTTCTTAAGCATGCTGAGAAAGATAATAAAAGAGAAAAGTCCTGATTATATTGCGGTTGCATTTGACCATAAAAAACCAAGCTTCAGAAAAGATATCTATAAAGACTATAAGGCAACAAGGAGACCTACGCCGGAGGACTTGATAAGGCAGTTTCCAGCGCTAAAAGATGTTCTTAGAGCTTATAGGATAACTCTTTTTGAGATAGAAGGGTACGAAGCAGACGACATATTGGTAACGCTGGCAAAAAAAGCCAAAAGAGAAGGGCTGAAGTCTTACATAGTAAGCTCTGATAAAGATGTTATTCAGGCAATAGATGATAGTATAGAGGTGTATGAGCCCAAGAAAGATATCTACCTCGACGTAGATACAGTCAAAAAAGTCTATTCTATAACACCGGATATGTTTGCAGACTTTCTGGCTCTAAGAGGTGATAAGACAGATAATATTCCTGGTGTTCCGGGAATCGGTGAGATAGCAGCTCAAAAATTGATATCTCGGTACGGTTCAGTAGAAGAGTTGCTGAAAAAGACAGAGAGCCTGCCTGAGAAAACAAAAGAGATCATAAGAGAAAACAGAGATCAGCTTCTGCTGAGCAAAAAGCTCACTCTTCTTAAAAGTGATCTCGATTTTAAAGTAGATTTTAAGGCTATGGAGAAGACTATGCCTTGTTATGAAGAGTTGATACCTCAGCTTGAAAAGTTAGAGTTTAACAATCTGACAAAAGAGCTTCTTCTATCAGTAGATCCCTTGCGGCTGCCTGAATATAAGGAGATTAAAGATAATAGAGGGTTGTCGGCCTTGATTAAGAGTATAGAGTCTGAGAGATGTTTTAGTTTCTATATGGCGAAGGGAGAGAAGGAGGAGGTGGCCTATCTTTTAATATCCACGGCAAAATCTATATCAGTCATACCTCAAAACTTAATCAAAGAAAACAGAGAGAGTTTAAACAGTGTTTTTTCTGATTCCAGGATTGAAAAAATATCTTACGGGATGAAAGAGCTGTCCAAACAACTTAAAGATTATAATATCTCACTCAGAAGCCCCGGATTTGATGTCAGGATAGTCTCTTATCTGCTTAATCCATCCTGGCAAAAATATGAGTTGTTTAAGATAGTATTGAACTATCTTAAGAATGCTACCAACCTCTCAGCTCTTTTAATAAATACCGAGCAGAAAGGATATGATATTCTCAAAAAAAACATAGCAATAGTATATACGCTTAGAGAGCTCTATTCTCACTTAAAGAAAAGAATAAAAGAACTTGGTCTTAATAAACTATATTATGAAATAGAAGAACCGTTGATATTCTTACTTTCAAAGATGGAAGAGAGGGGTATAAATATAGACAGAGAGTACTTGGAGAACCTGCTTGAGGATTATAACAAGAGGTTATCTTCAATCACCAATGATATCTATGAAATAGCAGGAGAGAGATTTAATCTCAACTCTCCCAAACAACTTCGGGAAATTCTATATGATAAGCTCAATTTAAAGCCGGTCAAAAAGGGAAAGACCGGACCTTCAACAGATGAAGAGTCGCTGCAGAAACTTAAATATCTCCATCCAATAGCAGAGCATATCCTTAAATTTCGTGAGCTGAGCAAAATAAGAAGCACTTACATAGAAGGGTTGCTTAAAAATATATCCGATGACGGCAAAATACATACTTCATTCAATCAGGCTATCACGCAGACAGGGCGCTTAAGTTGTTCTAAACCAAACCTGCAAAATATCCCAATACGTTCTGACCTAGGTAAACAGATACGAGCTGCATTTATACCGCTTAAAGGTTATCTCTTCATATCTGCAGACTATTCTCAAATTGAACTAAGAATACTTGCCCATCTCTCAGGGGACGAAAATCTGATAAGATGTTTTAAGGAGAATAAGGATATCCACAAGCAGACTGCCTCGTTGATATTTGAAGCAGCAGAGAAGAATGTCACACCTAAGATGCGCTCTATGGCCAAGACAGTAAATTTTGGTATCATATACGGAATCTCTCCTTATGGGCTTTCAAAACAACTAAATGCCAGTATTGACGAAGCTTCTGATTTTATAGATGCCTATTTTAAGCTCTATCCCGGCGTTAGAAGGTATATTCAGCGTGAGATAAAAAAAGCTCGCAAATCCAACTCTACAGAGACGCTATTTAAAAGAATACGTTATATACCGGAAATAAACTCGGATATTGTCAATATACGCGAATTTGGGGAGAGAGTAGCGATAAATACCCCTATTCAGGGTAGTTCGGCCGATCTCATAAAGAAAGTTATGTTAAAGATCCAAGAAAAAATAGATGGAGAGAGAGTAGATGCCAGACTTCTTCTTCAGATACATGATGAATTACTCTATGAAGTCAGAGAAGAGGATTTAGAGAGAGCTTATAATATCATACAAGATAGCATGGAAAACATTCTCACTCTCGATATCCCGTTAAAAGTAAACATATCAACAGGCTCTACCTGGCTGGAGCTTAAAGGCTGAATCTGAAGGGAAAAATATGTCTAAAAGATTAAAGGTATTATTTGTTTCAACAGAGGTCACGCCTTATGCCAAGGCAGGCGGATTAGCAGATATAGCAGGAGCACTTCCACCGGTTCTCAAAGAGATGGGCCTGGATATCAGGGTAATCATGCCTAAATATAAAGGAATAGATATAGAAGCAGATCAAACCTTGCTAAACAACTCTGTTCCGCTTTACTTTATAGAGAATGACAGTTATTACAAAAGAGAGTATATTTACTCTACGCCCGAAGGTGACTACCCCGACAATATGGAGCGGTTTGCTTATTTCTGTAAAGAGATACTTAAAAGAATCAAGAGAGAAGGGTTTAAACCGGATATAATCCACGCCAACGACTGGGAGACAGCCCTTATACCTGTATATCTTAAAACAACTTATAAAGATGATGAATTTTTTAAAGATGTAAAGACTGTATTTACAATCCACAATCTTGCCTATCAGGGAATATTTCAGGCTTCTGAGTGGGATAAAACGGAATTGAATCCTGATATATTCAACCTTCAGGGGCTTGAATACTATAAAAAGATAAACCTTATGAAAGGAGCACTCATATTTGCAGACTATATCACAACGGTAAGCCCTAGATATGCAGAAGAGATACAGGGCGATGAGTATGGATTTGGGCTTCAGAATGTATTAAGCTCACGTAAAGAGAGTATCAGCGGTATAATAAACGGTATTGATTACTTATACTGGGATTCAGAGAATGACTCCCAGATACCCCAAAATTTTACCATCAACTCCCTGAATAAAAAACCTATCAACAAACAGCACATTCAAACAGAGATGGGAATGGAGATAGGCCGAGACATCCCGCTAATAGCTGCAATAGGCAGGTTAACAGATCAGAAAGGCTGGGATTTAATAGTCGAATCAATAGATAAAATATGTGAAAAAGACCTCCAGTTGATAGTTTTAGGTGAAGGAGAGAAAAAGTATCAAGATATAATGACGGAAATATCCAAAAAATATCCTCTTAAGACTTCAATAAATATAAAATTTGACCTTGCTCTGGCAAAAAAGATATATGCAGCAGCCGATATATTTCTCATGCCTTCTAAATTTGAGCCCTGCGGCTTAGGTCAACTTATAAGCTATAGGTATGCAACTCTACCTCTGGGGAGAGAGACCGGGGGGCTGGCTGATACCATAACTGATTACACAAAAGATAAGGCTCATGGAACAGGATTCCTCTTTAAGAACTATAAAAGCAAAGATCTTGTTGATGCTATAGAGAGAGCATTGGATGTCTATAGAGACCGCAGAGCATGGAGAAATATTCAGAAAAGAGTAGTAAAAGCTGATTACTCCTGGAAACATTCAGCCAAGGATTATAAAAATCTTTACAAAAATGTAATAAAAAGCTTGAAAAGAGATGTCTAAATCAGGTAAAATTATAATAGCAATAACTGGTGAAATAGGGGCAGGTAAATCTACCTACACAGAAGAGTTTGAAAAACATGGCGCCTGTCCAGTTTATACAGATGCAATAACACATGAGATTCTAAAACTTGATGAAGTCAAATCCCTAATCAAGAAAGGTTTTGGAAAGAGTCTGTTTCAAAATAATGGAATTAATCCTAAAAAGCTGGCAAATAGAGCATTTAAGAACAGAACCGATTGGCAAAAGCTTATTGATATAACTCACCCTTATATATTAAAAAAAACTAAAGAGATAATAACTAAAAGTACATCTGACTATTGTGTAGTTGACGCACCGCTGCTCTTTGAATCTAAATTTGATAAAAATTCTGATTTTGTAATACTTATCAAGGCTGATGCTAAGTTAAGGAAAGAACGGCTTAAAGGCAGAATGGACTGGAAAGAGGTCAAGAGAAGAACCTCTTACCTTATTCCAATAGAGGAGAAAGAAAGGTTAGCAGATATTGTAATAGAGAATAACTCAAAAGAGAAAAGGAAGGTGAAAGAAAATGTTGAAAAAATCTTCAGAAGAATCAAAAGCAAAAGAGGCTAAACAGTCTGATAAAAAAGAGGAACAAAAACAAGAGAATGAGAACAGAGAGATTCAAAGCAAAGAGAGAAAGCTCTCCCCCAGAAACAGCAATATGGATATAGCACAGCTGCAGCACATGGGAATGCAAAACCTTTTTAGCCTGGCAAAAGATTTAAGGGTAAACGGGATATCGGGCCTTAAAAAACAGGATCTGATATTTAAGATTATAAAGACAAAGGCTATGAGGGAAGGCGAAGTCTCCGGCGAAGGCGTGCTTGAAGTATTGCCGGATGGATTCGGTTTCTTAAGATCTCCTAATTACAGTTATCTTCCTTCACCTGACGATATTTACATCTCTCCTTCTCAAATAAGAAGGTTTAGTCTTAGAACCGGTGATACTATAGCCGGTCAGGTCCGTCCGCCTAAAGACGGAGAGAAATATTTTGCCCTTCTTAAAGTAGAAGGGATAAACCATGCGAATGCCGATGATAATACTTATAGGATACCATTTGATAACCTTACTCCATTATATCCGAATGAACGATTTCTGCTTGAGACTAAGTCTACCGAGATAACAACGCGGATTATCGACTTAATTGCTCCCATAGGAAAAGGTCAGCGTGGATTAATAGTAGCACCGCCTTATAGTGGAAAGACGATAATCTTACAGAAGATAGCCAATGCAATAAGCGCAAACTATTCCGATGCAATCTCCATTGTATTATTAATAGGGGAGAGGCCTGAAGAGGTTACTGATATGGAACGCTCTGTGAAGGGTGAGGTGATAGGCTCAACTTTCGATGAGCCGGCAGAACGTCATATTCAGGTTGCAGAGATCGTAATGGAGAAAGCCAAGAGACTTGTTGAATCCGGAAAAGACGCTGTGATATTGCTCGACAGTATGACTCGTTTAGCTCGTGCGTATAATACAGTAGCGCCTCATAGCGGAAAGGTTTTAACCGGCGGTATCGATTCCGGAGCTCTGGATAGACCCAAGAAGTTCTTTGGTGCGGCAAGAAATATCGAAGGAGGAGGTTCTTTGACAATACTTGCAACCTCACTTGTCGATACGGGGAGCAGGATGGATGATGTCATCTTCGAAGAGTTCAAAGGAACCGGAAATATGGAACTACAGCTGGACAGGAACCTATTCCAGAAGAGAATCTACCCTGCGATAGATATCAGGAGATCCGCTACAAGACGTGAAGAGCTGCTTCTCGACCCTGATGAGTTGAAAAGAATCTGGGTTTTAAGGCGGGTATTACATGATGTGAACAATGAAGAGGCAATGAAAACGCTGATGGCCAAGATGAATAAAGCTAAAAACAATGTTGAATTCCTCTTAGGGCTGGATATCGAAGCTGTAGAATCATCCGAACCTACCCTATAAAAGGAGCCAGATATGAAAGATATTACAAGAGACCATTTTACGGAAGAGGATCCCTGGAGAATATTCAGAATAATGAGTGAGTTTGTTGACGGGTTTGAAACCCTCTCTCAGGTTAAGAGAGGAGTCTCTATTTTTGGTTCTGCCAGAATAAAACCGAGAAGTAAATATTATAAACTGGCTGAAGAGACTGCTTATCTATTTACAAAGAGAGGCTACTCTATAGTAACCGGTGCCGGTCCGGGTATAATGGAGGCAGCCAATAAAGGGGCGTCTAAAGCAGGGGGGGCATCCATTGGCTTGAATATCTTACTTCCCAGTCAGCAAAAATGCAATAAATACGTAACAACACCCATTGAATTCAGATACTTTTTCTGCCGTAAGGTTATGTTTGCAAAATATTCTAAAGCTGTTCTTATCTTCCCAGGAGGATACGGTACCCTGGATGAACTTTTTGAATTTTTAGCGTTAATTCAAACTGAAAGAATAGATAAGTTTCCTGTGATACTCATATCTAAAGAGTTCTGGGGCGGTCTAATAGACTGGATGAAAGAGAGACTGCTGAGTAAAAATATGATAGAGAAGAATGATTTAGCTATCTTCCATATCGTTGAGAATGGGGAAGAAGCGTTTAAGATAGTTAAAGATTTTTATAAGTAATCTCCTGTCCTGTAATTCTAATAACATAAACTCTTTATTTACAGCTATTTAGTGTCTGTTGTGTAACTTTATAATAGTTTTAATAAAACTTTTGTTATAGTTTGACATTTTGTTGCTTATGTGGTATAAATATTACAGGCAGAAAGATGAAGAGAGAGAAGGTAATAAAAATTGCCATAGGGAAAGCACTTTTAAGCATAACACTTCTAATCTTTACATCTGCAGGGATCTCCAATGCCCAGGTAGTATTTGATGCGGGAGGATTTGGAGGTGGGAATATAACCCTTCCGGCTGCAAGCCCAGTAGAACAGTTGTGGGAAAAATTGGAAATAACTCCTTTTGAGTTTGGAGATAAACTTGATAAAATTCAATTCGAAATATACTTGATCGCAAATAACCCTCTATCAATTATTTCTCCTGTTAACCGTCTAAATGAAATCAATACCATACTAACTGATTGGGTCAACATATTTAATACTTGTGACGTTAGTGCCGATTCAATTATACCATTGCAGGGCACTATCCATGATACTCTAAAAAAAATGGAGCGGGTGGAGATAGAGCTTGGTACCCCAATAGACGAAATTGCAGAGATATTAAAAATTAGAGAACAAGAATTAGAGTTGTTATATTTCGTACCGCGTGATTCAGATTTTTATAAGACCCAAGTATTAGATTATACCGCAACTATCTCAAAGCAGATTGATGGATGGAAAGAAGTATTTGAAAATTCCGGATTTGCAGTAGACGTTTTCAGCGATTTACAAGAAGACATAGCAAAGATACAAAATAAATTATCGGGTCCATTAATTTCAGCACATGTCCCGGTCACGTACGGAGGAATATTAGTTTTACCTTTTGAAGACTTGCTAAAATCTTCTGATACATCTCTTAGAGAGTTTTTTGCCGAAACCTATATACGCAATGTAACAGAGGAAATACCTCAGTATATTGAGGATTTAGGTATAGCTTTGGAAAAAGCCGAAGCTAATCCTTTGCTTTTTAAAAATTTTGATGCGCCTAAAGTTTTTAGCCACTTAACAGACATTCATAAAAACCTTGAAGGCTTGAATAAAAACGGATTTCTACAAATAGCAAATGAAACAATGGGAGCATTCCAAAATTTGATACCTCTCGATGAACAAATAAATAGACTGCAAATACAGATTGAAGCGGTCTCAAGCATTGCACAAGATGGTAACATCAATAAAATCGAACCGTCTACAGATTTAGAACAAGAGCTCGAAATTCTGAAAGCAAAAAGAGCGGATGTATATCTTGAGTTTTTAGTCAAGTTTTCATCTTTAACAGAAAGGAATCATGAATATATCCAAGATAAAACAGACGAATTACAACTTGAAAAAGAACTACTCAGCAGTGCTCCTATTAGGAATATGCCTTCTGAAGACGCTGAAGCTATAAGGAATGCCATGGAAGAGGCGGCAACAAAAAAGGATTTCCTTAAAAGTATTGATGGTCTAATTTTACAAACGTTAAGGTCAATTACAGAAATGATAGGTTCTATTATATCAGAAATAATTATAGAAAATGACTCTTATTATGAGGAAAAAACGGCTATTATTTCTACGACAATCTCAAACCTTAAGACGATAGAACCGTATCTACTTTATGAAGAAGCTAAATCTATCAATAGTGCGATTGAAAACTTAAAACAAGTGCAGCAGCAGCTCGTTAATTTCTACAACAATACAATTCAACAAGAAGCAAATGTACCGCAGACATCTCAATTATATACCAAAACATATCTTGATGTTATTAGAACAACGGAAACATCAGGGTTAGAACGAAGCATTGAAAGAGTAGACCAGTACTTAGATAGCCAATTGAAATATATGGAAGATGAACTACAAAGGAACATCAAACAGAGGGATAGTTTAGCCCTTCTTCCCAATAATATGCTTCCCGATGATAGGGAATGGATTGAAAAAAGTATACAAGATTTAGAAGCAAAGATTGAGCTCTTATCAGAAAGTATTACGCTAATGAAGCAAACGATTGAACCTCAATCAAGGACATCCAGCTTAGATCCTGCAGTTGCACCATCTAATAATTCTGAATTACCCTTCTCGCTACCTGTACCATCGGGTGTCAAAAAAGCGGAGCAAATTTTCCTTAATAATCCTGAATCATCTTCACCACCTGATAACAATACCCCCTTTAGCTTACTTAAAGATACTAGTCTAGCCTCTGAACCTCAATCAAGGACATCCGGCTTAGATACTGCAGCTGCACCATCTAATAACACTGTACCACCTTCACTATCTGGCAGCATTACCCTTCCAGTAATAAATTCGTTAATAAAAAGTGTCTCTTCTAATTTTACAGAAATAGGGCCGGAACCAGGAATTGCTACTCTATCAGCGGGAAATATTGAAACTACTACTTATGAGAGTTTAAGTGAAGAAGAAAGAGTTTTCGTAGACAGCATGCTAGGGGTACTAAGAACAGAAGATCCGCAGGTCATTGCAGAAACAATATGGAGAGCATTACGTGATAGCGGTGGTAATCGTTGCTTTATGATGGACATTATTATGACATTACCTGCCGAAGGAGATATTGGAAACGATCCTAAGTATCAAGAGTTTATGTCTACAATACGTTCACTTGATGCAAAGCTTCTTCAAGAAGAATTAAGTGAAATGCCGGAACAGATAGATCGACTATTAGAGAATGAGATTAAAGAGGATTTAGGTGAAGTTAGACAAGAAGTGGCAGGTACGTCAGAAAATCTTGCAAAGTTGGCGATAGAGATAGGGGAAGAGCATCCCGGTGCAAGGGTTACAGCAGATGGAATAGTTGTTGCTCCGATATGGATATCTAAAAATACTGGCCGAGAGATAATATCTATTAAAATCGACGGCAAAATTGTTAACTATACCATCAGTAAATTTAAAGAAACAATTAGTCATATAAGCCAGGCTCTAGAAGTATCGGAAGAAGTACTGCATAAGCTCTTAGGTAATATTATCGAGAAAGGCGAAGGCGTCTATGATGTTATATGGATTACTTTAGATAACGGTAAAACAGTACATTACGTAAGACGCAGTGATACCATCGTCTATATTAACTCAACCAACCCGGCAGAAATTGCAAAGGAAATTATAAAGAAAGTGTTTATAAAGCGCCCCGATGCATCAAGCGCAGTGGTAAACAGAATATTTTTGTTCATGGTTATAGCAGGCTTAATATGTATAGGATTTGGAGTAACACTAGCGGTCTGCATAGCCAAAGCACAGATTAAGAGGTCAGAGTATCTCCCTCCCGCGTTGAGAGTAAAAAAATCCTTCCAGCACAACTACGCAGCTAATTGGAAAACAAGGTAGGGATTTTAAAATAATTCTCTTGTCTTTTCATCACCTTCATTAATATAATATACAAAATTATAAACAAGGAGGTTGTAGATGAAGAGAGTCTTAGTAGGTATTGTGTTAGCTATCATAGTAACAGTATCTTTACCGGTCTATGCCGGCTGGAATGCAAAAAGCTCATCAGATGCAGTAGAAGAGGCTGAATTAACGGTTAAGAAGTTCAAAGAGTCTGACTCTGTAATGGATAGATTCTTTGATAAAGCATACGGCTATGCTATATTCCCAACTGTCGGAAAAGGCGGCATGGGAATAGGAGCAGCGTACGGCAAAGGTACGGTCTATGAACAAGGTAAGATAATAGGTTCAACAACCTTAAAACAGCTCAGCATAGGTTTTCAACTCGGAGGTCAGGCATATAGTGAGATAATATTTTTTAAAGATAGACGTGACCTTGAAAATTTCAAAAGCGGTAACTTTGAACTCGGTGCAACAGCTTCTGCAGTTGCTGTAACAGCCGGAGCATCAGCTGACGCAGACTACAGTGACGGAGTTGCCGTATTTACCCTTCCCAAAGGCGGATTGATGTATGAGGCAACGGTTGCAGGGCAGAAGTTTACTTATACAGAAGAGTAAAGTTTAAAGTTAATAAAAGGAGATGGAATATGAAAAAGGTAATCATAGCTTTGTTAATTTTCTTATTGTTTCTTTCGCTAAACTCTCTTGCAGGACCATTTGATACCTGGGATGAAGAGGCAAATGTCACAGCTCAGTTTGTAAGAAAAATTCTGGGCGGAGATAGCTTTGATGAGTCTTTAAAACTTGATTACCCCGGAAGCACAATTAACTGGGGAGGAAGGATATCAACAACAGATAAGTTTGGAGGAGCAACGTATATAGTATATTGTGAGATAGTAGAACCTCAAAAGGACCCTACATACTACTATTATGAAGTTGCATTCTCACCGGTAAATGATAATCCTCAGCTGCTACAGAAATACAATATCGGCTATTGATATATTAAGTCTTTTTTTCAACCGCTATCTCAGACTCTGATAATCTGCCTATTCTTATCTTTTTAACTAGAAAGGGCATTACAAAGAGAGCCGTTAAAGAGGCGAATATCGAACCCACAAGAATTGCAAGTCCGAAACGCTGGGTAGGTGGGAAGCTTGAGAAAGAGAATATTCCAAAACCGATTGAGATAACAAACATAGCCGTTAAGATAGGCTGCCAGAGATGGTCTTTGACTCTATCCCAATTTTTAAGCCGCTGAAAAGCTTTTATCATATGTATCATTGCATCTATCCCTATGGCTATTGCAATATTTGAAGCCGGAGCCGATATAATATCCAAAGGAATCCTATAAAGCCCAATAAGCCCTAATATTGATACAGGAAGGATGGCAACGCTTAGGGTAAGGGCAAGTGTTATTCTGAAAGAGCGTGATATCATAAGGCCTATTACTGCAAACAAGAGTACTAATTTGCCAAGCCCGTTAATAAGACTGATAGCAACAAGCTTGGCCAGATGGCCCTGGAGACTGTATATTCCGCCTATTATTTCGGGAGCGAAACCCTGAGCATAGACAAGCTCTTTTATCTCAGCTATTATCTCTAATCTAGAGCGGACCCTATAGGACTCGGTCATTCGGAGCATGAAGAGACCATACTTGCCGTCAGAGGATATAAAGCTCTTTGCAATTGCATCACACTCGGGTTTCTTGAGAACGCTTATTAAGGCGTCCATCGATATCACAGAGACAAGGAAACCTAAAGGAGTCTTACGTGCCTGAGCAAGTAATACAGGAAGGGATAAGACAGAACCAACCGAACGGTGCTGTTCCAGAACCTCCTGCAGCCTCCAGAGATCTTTAAAAGTCTTCTGAGAGACTATCTTCTCGTCTGATTGAGATTTAACAACAATTATAAGCGGAGAGCTGCCTCCATTGCGGTCTATATAACCCAAACCGTTTCTTATCTCGCTTCCTTCTGCAAAATAGGAGAGCAGACTGGGATCAGAATCAATAGAGAAGAGTCCCGGTAGGACCATAATAGAGATAACAACGATAATAGTTATAATATAACTTCTCTTTCTGTTTAAAAAGCCGTAGATATTACTTTGAATAACTTCAATCTTAGGCTTACTCTGAGCCATTCTTTTCTGTTTCTGGACGCTGGATGCCTTTAAAAATGCAGGGTAGATGGTATAGGCAGCAAGAATTGCCATCAAGGTTCCTATTGCACCAGATGCTCCCAGGTCTCTTAAAGGTTTTGCCTGAACAAATATAAGACTTATAAAACCAAGCAGCGTTGTGAACATGCCCCAGAAAGAAGGCGGGAATGTAAGTATCAAAGCTTCAACTACCGGGGTAAACGACGGCAGAGAGCTGTCATCCTGTTTTTTCTTGAAGAATAACTTTAAAGGAAAGCCCCAGAGTCTCGGACGAGGAATTAGAGGGGTCGGAGCATAGCAGGCACTCTTCCAGCTATAGGTTAGGAATATAATGTGTGATAGAGTAAGAATACATATTATAGTACCCAGATTAGCTGTAAGTATTCCAATCGGAATGCCTAAAAAATCTGTAAGCATGAAAGTCCAGATGCAGGCATTGAGGCAGGTTATGAGAGTACCAAAAAAGGCTCCTTTTGAACGGAATAGAGCCAGTATTATGAGCCCAAAGACTAAGATTGCTACAGTAGAGAATACCTTTATATCTCTAAGCAAGCTTCTTCTTATAAGTTCAACTATGTAGGGCATACCTGATACACGAAGCTTAAAATCCTGATCCTCAAACTGATAGACTATATCTTCGATGAATGGAACCATTAGATCGGAGACATCTTCGTCTAGAAGTACAATCAGGTTTGTGGACTTCATATCGTCTGATAAGACCAATCGTTTCCACATCGGGCTTTTAAGAGCGTCTTCAAAATCGTTGGGTCCATGCGTCAAACTACTTACCCCTGAGACACCATCTAAACCCAGCAAGGATTCACTTAAATCAGCTATCTTTTCCTGATAGAGAGAAGAATTGATATCTCCAGTTGCGCTTATAATAACCATGCCGTCGTTTCTGACGAAAAGTTTGGATATCTTTTTCTCATACTGAAACTGAGGATCTTCGCTGGAGAAGAAGAAATCATCGGTAACTTCGGGCACTAAGCTTACAAAGTTAATCAAGATGGTGAGGCCAAGAAGTGTTACAATAACTGCCGCCCAAACCTGAGGATTAAGCAGTCCGGTTATATTTTTAATCTTTAGAGAGAACCTTGATAACATAACAGCTAATTATATATGGATAGAAAGACTTTCGCCAGCTGTTTTATTCTGGTCTCCAAATTGACAGCAAATGTTAAAAGGTGTTGAAATCCTTCCGTAATATATAATCCTGATGATTACAGAAGTACTCTCCTTGTCAGAAAGCATAGGTAGACCGACCCTGATTAAAAATAGCCTGCATAAAACAGTTGCTAATTTAGACTTGCCTACCTATACGTTAAAGATATAAAATATTTTACATAATGCAGTATAGAAGCTGCATAAAAGATATAGATTAATAACAGACAACCTCTGGGGATTGTTTATTATGAGCCCAAAGAGATATCATCTTATATTTGCTGAGATAGCCCTTATTTTAGCTCTGGTTAATACTTTACTGGTATCTATACTGAATGGCCCCTCTTATTTAAAGTCATGCCTGAATAAGCCCAAAAATCCCGTTATCCTGCTTTTTATACCTACATTAGGTATTATTTTCGCCTTAATTGTCATAATAGGCTGGATAAAACGACATTATTACAGGGGTTTTGAAACTAAATCTGATTTTATAAAATACGGTGCCATAAAAGGATTTCTACTGCCGATTACAACACTCTTAGGAGGAAGCGTTGTTGCCCATTCAGTCTCTATATTCTACGTGTTGAACAACAGCTTAACCCCCGGAATCTGGACTGTTATAATACGTTGGTCAGAATTCTATCTTTATCTTCTGCCAACCGTTATCTTTTCTCCTTTATTGATTATCTTTATTGCAACCGGAGCATTAATTGAAAAAAGAGCATATCATGAAAAAAGGAGCGAGAAGAATAACTAAAGAGAATAAGATTGAAATCTTTAAGATTAAAATTAGGAGTAGTTGTGTTGCTGTATGTAACAACCATCTGACAGAAGGTGTAAGTCGCATTCAGGCACTTGAGAGAATACATAAAGCTCTTAAGAGAAAAAAGAGAGCAGTTTAATGCAAAAGGAGGTTAAGTTAAAATGAAGATTGGGTTGTTAATAATTCTATCCCTTATAGTTGTGTTCTGCTTTTTTGCCGAAGCAGATGAATATGATCATCTTTACACAAATGGCTACCTTAACGGCAGAACATTTGATTATGAAACAGACGATTGGGAAGGAGATGAGTGGTCTTATGAGAATGACGTCTACATGTTTGGATTGATAGACGGGCTCTTCTGGACAAACTATAATACTATGATTAGGTTGTATCCCGAAACCTATTATCCAAACAGGGAAGATATAGCAGATAAAGCAAGACAGTACTATATCAATACTCCTTCGCGAAAAGATAGACCAATAGTAGAGTTAATGCTTAGTGGCTGTAATTGAATAAGGTTGCTGCTTATAGTTTTAATAGTAATCTTGTCAAGATGTACTTGTTAAAGTCTTGGTGTGTGGATATTATATACTATATCTTTCCAGATAATAAATTACTTCAATAAGCAGAAAGGAGAATCTTATGAAAAGAGAGTTGGTAACGTTAAAGACAAGCGAAGGAGAGATCAAAATTAAACTTATGAGTAATGCTGCGCCTAAAGCATCCGAGAACTTTCTGGGTCTTGCAAAAAAAGGTTATTATGATGGAGTCATATTCCATAGGATTATAAAAGGCTTTATGATTCAGGGAGGAGACCCTGCAGGAACGGGAGGCGGCGGAGAGTCAATATGGGGTAAGCCTTTTGAAGACGAAGTAACTGAAGAAGTAGTATTTAACAAGCCCGGCTTAGTTGCAATGGCAAATTCCGGATCTAATACCAACGGCAGCCAGTTTTTTATAACAACCGCTCCAACTCCCTGGCTTAATATGAACCATACTATCTTTGGTGAGGTCGTTGAAGGCTATGATGTAGTTCAAAAATTAGAAGAATCAGCTACTGATAGTCAAGATATGCCCATAGAAGAGAAAAAGATATTAGAGGTTGAAGTAAAGGCTGAGTAATAAAACAATACAGGGAGAGATTTGAAGAAGACACATATTGTCTTAATCATAGCCATTCTGTTTAACATATCATCTTTTGCCCCAGGAGAAACTCAAAAAAGAAAAGAGATAATAGGGGGGATGTGTGAATACAGGCTATACTCCGGAAAAATTAGAGTCTTAGATATCAAAAAGACTGAACGTTCAAAATTACAGGCCAGAATGTACGGCGGGCCAGAATATGAAGGTTATGAGATAAACTACAATTTTATTTCTGATGAGACGATAGAGGAAGGGTTTGCAAGGGAGTGGATAGAAAGAGAGCAGATTTTCAGATTCTTCAACTCCTGGCTTCCATCAGAGAAATATATAGTGACTCACGATATAGAGGTAGGAAGAATCTATCCTGCAGAGATGATGGTGATACAGAAAGGCACCTGTACGCCGGTTCTTGTTGAAATAGAGGGCTGGGAGAGAAATATAAGCTACTGAAAATACTCTTTAGATTGGCCATTCGAATTAATCCTATTTAAAAAACATATATACAAACGGTGTATTTATCTTTTACAGTAAGATTCTTATTTCCAATACTTTAGAACACATCTCTACCATTAATTTCTAATACAATTTGCAACATTATTTAACATATGATATATTTAGTTAAAGGGGTTTTGAACTATACACAATGAAGACCAAATATGAATAAGGTAAATATTGCAATTACAACAATGCTGATTTTTCTGCTTCTAAGCTGCACTGCCAATGCCAGACGAATCAAAACACCCTTATCGCTACCTTTAGCTGCATTCTTTCAATCAGATAATTTTATTCTAGAGCAGTGGGATAATCTTGACCAAGGCATTAGCTTTGAAGTAGGGGGTGATTACAGCATAATCTCTGCCGAAATAAAAAGAGTTGGCAGCTGGATAATATTCAATATTGTAGGATTATCTGCAGAGGAACTAACATTTGAGATTCAGGATTTTATAGCTGAAAACTTAGAGAGCTCTCTTCTTGAACGCCAAACCTCTGTCGTGGTTATTCCTACTGTAACAAGTAGAAACCTGCTAATGGAAGATAGAGCCAGCATATTCAGTTTATCGCTTAAAGAGCTGAGTATGATTATTAATGACCTCAATAACGAGGGGGATGGTTCAGGATTTCTCCTGCTTAAGCCGGAGAAGAGGAATGTTTTACATGATTTAGCAATATTCTTAGATGAAGAGTTAACATTGATCAGCAACAGAAGTGAAAGAGAAGAGATATTGAGCGCCCTTTCCAGCAGTAAAGAAAATTTGCTTGGAATCTTAAAGGAGATGTATGATAGATATCAGGACGTAGACCTATCTTCTGAATATATATCAGTTGGCCATATAGCTATGCCTAATGAGAGAATAGACAGAAAGATCGAATGTATAAGAGAAGCTATATATCTACTAAAGACAGATATCTCAAATCTAATCTATAGAATATTCTATTTTAGATATATGCAGCGGAGATTCAGAATAACAGATTCAGGAACTATAATTTGGAATGGCCAGACATCCTCAGGCAGTTTAAATTAGAATCTCCCCATTTTCTTTTAAAGTTAAACCCACCTTAAAACAGAGCTATACTTATAGACTTTTTGCTTTAAATTGAAAATGATAATCAATAGTGTTATAATCCAAAAAATGATAAACTAAAAAAGAGAGGTAAATATGGCTAATTTTTCTTTTGATGTTGTTTCTGAGGTTGATCTTCAAGAAGCAGATAATGCAATAAATCAGGCCAAAAAAGAATTATTCAGGCGTTACGATTTTAAAAACAGTAAATCTTCTATCGAATTTGATCGCAAAGAGAAAAAGATAACCTTAACAGCAGATGATGACTATAAATTACGTGCTCTTAAAGATATTCTCTCAGCAGGTATGGCTAATAGGAAGATATCTATTAAATCTCTTAAATTTAACGACTCTGAGAAAGCATCTGGAATGAGTCTTCGTCAAACAGTAGATATCTGTACAGGTATCGAGAAGGAAAAAGCGAAAGAACTTGTTGTCGGAATAAAGAAGCTGAAATTAAAAGTGCAGACTCAGATAGAAGGAGAGAAGCTGAGAGTTAGCTCTCCCAAAAAAGATGATTTACAGGCGGTCATTGAGTATCTTAAGAATTTAGATTTCTCCCTACCTCTTAGTTTCTGTAATTATCGTTAAGGTAGCATTTATGCTGTCAAGCAAAAGAAATATAGACCACACCCGTAGTATGCAACAACTGTAAAATCACCATATATTCAAGTATCACCTCTCGCTTGACAAGTATAACTTCATAGTAGTAAACTATTTACACCATGCGGCAAGGTAGTTACAGTGTAAAATCTGGATAAAATAAATAAAAGCAGCCCAAGAAGGGTTATTTTTATCTTAAAGGAGGTGAAACATGGCAAAATTAAACGCAAAAGCTCTCGGCCTCAGCTTAGGTATTATTTGGGCGGTTGCTGCATTTATTATGGGAATTCTTGCAATGACCTTCGGATATGGAGGAATTTTTGTCAAAGCATTAGGCTCTCTTTATATAGGCTATGAAGCAACATTAAAGGGGAGTATAATCGGTGCTATCTGGGGCTTTATTGATGCTGGAATTTGTGGAATTATTATAGCCTGGCTGTACAATAAGCTGGCAAAGTAAAACAGAGAGCAATATAAAAAAAGGAAGTAAACATGGAAACCTCATCCTGTTGTTTGTTTTTTCTCTACTGCATAGTATAATTACGGAAAGATTACTAGAATAGTTTTAAAAAATAATTTTAAATGTTTTATTTTCTATTAAGAATAGTACTCATTTATCTCTTTTTTCGTTTCATCTTTAAGGTTATCTTCTTCTTTGTCAATCTTAATAAAGACAGGTCTGGCATTTATCAAAAAAAGAGAGATGATAGATTCAACGATAAGAATATAGTAGACGTCGAATCCAAAGAGATGGAATAAGAAAAAGAGAGATGAAAAGATGAACATACTGGTTAGAAATCTATCACGGGATACAAACGAAGTAGAACTTAAAAAACTATTTTCACCGTTTGGTAAGATAGCATCATTCAATATAGTAGTCGACGGAGCAACAGGGGAATCCAAAGGGTTTGGATTCGTCGATATGCCTAATAAAGAAGAAGCAGTTGCAGCCATAAAACAGTTGGACGGTGAAACTCTTAAAGGTGAAAAGATAAGGGTTAAGACGACTAAGAGAATCAATACCGCTACTAAAAATAAGATGATAAGGCGTTATAAGAATTACAAATTAAATAGTAGCTCAGGGAGCTCAAAGCAGGCAAAGAGACTCAGGTAGTACATTTTCCTATGAAGTCTAATAAAAAAATAGCACTACAGACAGATACCCAAATCCCGCCTGATTTTGATTACAATAGAGAATTTAAAAAAGCTTTCAGCCTGATGGAAAACAGCGATAAGAATATTTTTGTAACAGGTAAAGCCGGTACCGGGAAATCTACACTCTTAGAATATTTTAGAATAAATACCGATAAGAGAATCGTTGTATTAGCGCCAACAGGGGTAGCGGCTATTAAAATTAGAGGTCAGACAATACACTCTTTCTTCAGATTTCCGCCGCGGCTAATTCAAAAGCAGCATATTAAGAAGCTGCGTAACAAGAATCTAATAAAGAATATAGACGTAATAGTGATAGATGAAGCATCAATGCTGCGAGCCGACCTATTGGACGCTATTGACTACTCCTTAAGATTAAATAGAGCTAATGATATACCTTTTGGCGGCGTTCAATTGATAATCTTCGGAGACCTCTTTCAACTACCGCCGGTGGTTGAATCTGAGGCCAAAGATCTAATGACCGATATCTATAAGAGTCCCTATTTTTTCAGTGCAAAAGTATTTAAAGAGATCGATTTAGAATACATTGAGCTAAAAAAAATCTATAGACAGAGAGATAATGATTTTATAGAGCTGCTCAACAGAATACGGGTAAAGAAGGCCACAAAGGGAGATCTTGATTTTCTAAACAGACGCTTAGATTACAACATAAAAAATAATTCTACTGGTATAGTCACCCTGACAACCACGAATAACCAGGCAAAAAATATCAATATCAGCTACTTAAATGAAATTAACTATAGAGAATATCAATACGACGCAGAGATAAGTTCTAAATTCAAGGAATCATCTTACCCTGTAGAGGCCAAACTGAGGTTAAAAAAAGGAGCTCAGGTGATGCTGGTTAGAAATGACTCTCTTAAAAGATGGGTCAACGGAACGATTGCTGAAATAGTAGGCTTAACTCAATCAGATATAAAAGTAGCTATAGATGGAGAGATACATAAAGTTCATAGAGTATCATGGGAAAAGATAGAGTACAGCTACAACTCTTTAGATGACAAAATAGAAGAGGAGATTGTGGGTTCATTTGAACAATACCCGATCAAATTAGCCTGGGCTATAACGATTCATAAAAGCCAGGGCCAAACATTTAATGACGTTATTATAGATATGGGCTTCGGTGCTTTTACACACGGACAGACCTACGTAGCGCTTAGCCGCTGCAGGACCCTAGAGGGAATACTGCTTAAGAGCCCCATAACTCATAGTGATATTATCTTTGATGACAGAGTCTATCAATTCCAAAAATCGTTTAAAAATGAAAAAGGAGAACTAAAAAAATATGCCGAACCAGAAAAGAAGAAAAGATGTAAGAAATCTTGCGATTATAGCGCACGTTGACCACGGGAAGACTACCTTAATAGATGCACTTCTCAAATATACGGGCGCCTATGATTTTAAAGAGGGTGAGGTTGCTGTAATGGACTCAAATCCTCTTGAGAAAGAGAGAGGTATTACCATTTTCTCTAAAAACGCTTCCCTGCAATATAAAGGGGTACAATTCAACATTGTCGATACACCCGGGCATGCTGATTTCGGCAGTGAGGTCGAGCGTATTCTTAAGATGGTTGACGGCGTGCTTCTTCTTGTTGACGCTTTTGAAGGACCTATGCCGCAGACTAAATTTGTTTTGAAGAAGTCACTCCAGCTGCATTTAAAACCAATACTTGTGATAAATAAGCTTGATCGTCTCCATGCCCGTCCGGATGAAGTAGCAGATATGACATTTGATCTTTTCTGTGAGCTGAACGCAACTGACGAACAGCTTGATTTTCCGGTTATTTATGCCTCAGGTAAGGATGGTTACGCGACTCTTGATCTTAATGAGCCCAGAGACTCTATGAAGCCTCTCCTGGAGACTATCCTGCATAGAGTACTACCGCCGATAGCTAACCCTGATCTGCCTTTTCAGATGCTGGTTACAATGCTTGATTATGACTCTTATGTTGGACGAATTGCTATCGGGCGGGTTTTTCACGGGTCTATCTCTGTCGGGGATCCTATGGCGCTTGTGAAACGTGATGAAACTATTACAAAAGGTAAAGCAACTAAGATTATGAAGTATCGCGGCCTAAACCGTATTGAGGCCGATAAGGCTGCAGCAGGAGATATTATATCTATTTCCGGGATAGAGGATGTAGAGGTTGGAGAGACACTCGCGTCTATTGATAAGCCGAAAGGATTGCCTACCATCAAGATAGATGAACCTACAATCTCTATGAATTTTTCTCATAATACAAGCCCTCTCGCGGGTAAGGATGGAGGTAGATTCCTAACATCACGGCATATACGGGAGCGTCTTGAGCATGAGGCTATGATTAATGTCGGCATCAACGTCGAAGAGGTTGCGGGAACTGAGCGGTTGAAGGTTTCATGCCGCGGTGAACTGCATCTTGCTATTCTTATTGAAACAATGCGCCGTGAAGGGTATGAGATGGAAGTCTCAAGACCCCAGGTTATTTTGAAGAAGATGGGCGGTCAGACGCTTGAACCTGTTGAAGAGGTAATAATCGAGGTAGAAGATGAGTATCAGGGTGTTATTATGCAGGCGCTTGGAGTTCGCAAAGCTCAAATACGCAACCTAAAGACAACATCAACAGGTGCTATCCGTATGGAATTTGTTATTGCCTCAAGAGCGTTAATTGGGTTTAGAAGCGGGTTTCTTATGATGACCCGAGGCAATGGTATCATGTACCAAAATTTTCTTGAATATCAAACCTATAAAGGAGAACTGCCCAGCCGTCAAAGCGGCGTTCTCATTTCACACGGATACGGCGATGCAGTGGCATATGCGCTTTATAATTTACAGGCACGCGGGGAGATCCTTGTTAAACCAGGAGAGAAACTATATCAGGGGATGATCGTCGGCGTAAACAACAAAGGAGCCGATATTGTTGTAAACGTTTTACGTGGAAAAAAATTAACCAATATGCGTGCCTCAGGAAAGGATGACGCAATTGTACTTATACCTCCGCGTCAAATTACTATTGAGTTTGCTCTTGAGTTTATTGAGGACGATGAGTTGGTTGAGATAACCCCCAAACATATAAGGCTCAGGAAATTGCTTTTAACGGAAGTAGATCGCAAACGGATAAACCGTAGTGCAGAACAAAAATAATATTACATTAAAGGTATTGTAAGGTTGGCATTAAATGATAAATTGTAGAAAACTATTACTTCTGAATGTTTTATTTATTTTAGTGCTGGCCGTCTTTATAAATTCAAATAACCTTCTGTTTGTATTTATTAAATTTTTATACATTTTATTTTTGCCCGGGGGACTATTACTCTGTTTTACCAGAAAAGAGGAGGAGACATTTCTAGCGTTTATCTTTAAAGCTTTTTCGGTTAACCTAATTTATCTTATAATTTTTACAGCGTTGATAAAATTTGTCTATCCCCCTTTAATGCTCAGTAAACTCTATCTGATAAACATAATTTGTTCCGTGGCTTTTCTATTTTTCCTTCCGAAAATCCGTCTCAGGGTTATTCGTATATCAAAATCAGATATAAAAATACTTATTGTAAGTACCTTTTTTCTGTTTTTATTCATATTCTTGTTTAAGAATTACTTATTTTCCAGATTGGAAGATATGGGTTCTGTGGTTTACAGCAACTATACATATCATTTTGAAGAAGATAAAATTCAACCGCAGTCCCGCACGTTTGGAAGCGTCTGGAAGAAAAAAGATCAGACATATTTTCTCGAGAGTAGAAAAACAGGAAAGATTTATTTTCAAAGTCCGCAACAAGAAAGGTCTATCTGTATCACTTTGGCAATAAAAGGTAATGTTGGCAGCAGCGTTGCTCTTAGATGGAATGGGGAACCTTTGGGCGATTTTGTTGTCAAACCATTTAAGTACGAGGGGGGTGCACCTTTTTTGAAAAATTATGTTAAATTTGCTAAACGCGGTGTTATCTTCTTTGAGTATACACTAGAGAATATGAGTAAAATAAATGTTTTAGAAATTAACTCTACGCAGAGCGATATTTATTGTGAAGCAAGCAGTGAAAAAAAACTTTCCTCTGCTTCAAAATTCCTCTCTGCATATACACTATTTGATTTAATGGAGGTTTATACTTTTAGCAAGGAATATTTAGAAAGAAACCGAACTGCAGCAGCACAGCCCTTTTTGCATTACTACATAGGAAGCATCGGTTTTCTTTTTTTTGGGATGTCTTATAAAACACTAGTATTTATATTTTTAGGTGAATTATTTCTTATCTTTTTGGCAATACAGTCGTTGATAAAGCGAGAGAAAGCATCATTTTTCATAGGTCTTGTTTGTTTGACGCTTCTCTTTCTATATCTTAAAGATTATGTTTATACATGGACTTTTATTTTATTAGACCCTATATACGTTTTAAATTTTCTTCTGTTTATATATTTTTTATTAAAAAGAGAGTTCTTTTGGTGCGGGGTATATCTGTTTTTAATGTCATTAGTAAGGTTTCCCGGGTATTTCCTGGGGGCAGGATATTTATTTCTCTATTCAATATTTTTTGTAAAACGCAACATTGAACAGAGAAAGATTATAAACAGAATCTTTGCTTATACTTTTGTCGGAGCAGTTTTCTTCAACGTTATTTATCCATCCATAATACACGGATTTTCAAATTGGTTCAATGTTCTGTATTTTGAAAATATCGGGGAAGAGCACTATAGTAAAGACTATGTATTTTCATTTGATAATTTTTTTAATTTCTTTAAAAACATTTTCTGCTATACGTTTTTTACGCCATTTTTAATATTATTTCGAAGAGACAAGCTCGCATCTTTTTTGATTTTAAGTATAATTCCCTACAGCTTGATTTTGGCAACAGTTGAAAACGCTCAGCTTTATTATATGTTTCCAATAGTATCTATCTGGTTAATCGGAGGAATGAAAATCTTAAATCCCGAAAAAAGGAAATGAAAATACTGCTAATCAACCCGTTTACAGAGGGAAGGATAGTATATGGAGGTCTATCGCCCTTTTCTCCATTTTTACCGCCGCTGGGACTCTGCTATTTAGCCTCTTTTTTAGAGAAGAACGGCTACGCTGTTAAAATTTTGGATTTAAATATTTTAAGTAATATCAATATCATTGATTCTATCAATTTATTTGATCCGGATATCATCGGCGTTACATCGACAACCGTAGCTTTTAATTCTGCAAAAAAACTTTTACAGATTATAAAAACAAGCTTTCCGGACAAAATCACTGTACTGGGAGGACCTCATATAAGTGTTTTACCCTCGGAAGCTATGGCTGAGTGTCCGGATATAGATATCGGTGTCATTGGTGAAGGGGAGGTTACGTTTTGTGAACTCTCTAATGCTATAAGCAATAAACATGACCTTGGTTTGTGCAAAGGAATTATTTTTAGAAAAAATAACACTACGGTAAGGACAGGTTCCATGCCGCTAATCGATAATCTTGATATATTACCTTTACCGGCCCGACATCTTTTGAATGATTTTAATAAATATCATCACCATTTCTTAAGAGGAGGAAAGAAAATCTCCTCTATGATCACAAGCAGGGGGTGCCCTTATGCATGCACATTCTGTGATCAAACGGTTTTTGGCAGAGAGGTAAGAGGGCATAGCCCGGGCTATATATGCGAAGAGATTAAAATGTTAAAAAGAGATTTCAATATAGATTTTATCTCCTTTGAAGATGATAGTTTCAATTACAGCAGCAAAAGATTAAGAAATATCTGCCAGGAAATAATAAAAGAAAACTTAAATATTTTCTGGGGATGCAGCATACGAATAGACACTATCGACAGAGAAGACGTACAGCTCATGAAGAGGGCAGGTTGCAATAAGATTTATATAGGAATAGAGACGCTGAACAATAGAATTCGTAAATTAATAAATAAACAGACAGAAGACAGTCTGTTAATGGAAAAGATAAAAATTGTTAGGGATTTCGATATAAAAATTAATGCATCATTTATGATAGGATTTCCGACAGAGACAGAGAAGGAGATAGCAGAAACAATAGATAGGGCAATAAGACTACCTGTTGACGGAGAAATTTTCTGTCTCTATACACCTTACCCCGGAACTCCGTTACGAAAATTAGCTAAAGAGAATGGTGTAGTGAGCAGTGATTGGAATACCTATTCTAATCATCTCAGTACTAATGCCTTTTATCCGAACAATATAGATGTAAAGATATTAAATAAATTGCTTTTTTCAGCATACAAAAAATTTTACTTCAGTTTTAAGTTTCTCAGAAAAAATTGTTATAACACGCGTATTCTTAGACAGTTAATAAAATATTTACTTAGAGAACGGCTTAAGAGTGCATATTGACTTACTGAAATATTAAAAACATGAATATAATAAAACTCCCGAAACTTTTATCTGTTTAAACAAAATCTTTATGCAACGGCTTTTGTATATTCTGATCATATAAGGCTGCAAAAAAATATTTGCACCTTCAAAGAACTTTTAATCTCAAAGTGTCCAAAATATGTTACACTACTTAATCTCTGCATTATTTGCAATTCTCTTAACTGTATGGCATACTTTATAAAGAGGGGATTTTTACGCAAATATGAATAAAACAAAGGCGATAGGTATTACTTTATCTATATTGGGGATTATCTTATTTATTCCTAATCTTGCAGATGCCAGGAGAATAAGAAACAGCTTAGATACACCAGAAATACGTGAATTATTACCTCTTATTGTAGAAGCAATTACAAACCAGGACAAAGAAGGGCTCAGTGCTCTTATTAATAGGGACTCTGCTATTAGTAGTAAGAACTGTTGGAATAATCTATTAAGCAATTTAGATAAAGATAGCTGGAAAGCAGAGACATACCGTGCACTTGCAATTACATCTAACTGTATCGGGGAATACAGAAATTCTGTTGAATATAGCAAACAGGCCGCAGAAGAATTTAAAAGCTTGGATATGATTGAAGATGCAGGAGATAGTCTTAAACAGGCCTCTACCATATTGAAACAGAACCTCTCCTGTTACGATGAAGCAATAGATCTGTGGATAGAATCTGCTGAGTGCTATAGGCAGGCAGAAAATTATTTGGAAGCGGGTAAAGTGTACTCTTGGGCTATAGACATTACTCTTAATAATGTAACAAAATACAATGATGATTCACAGTGGCTCTTTGATACTTACCTTGCTTGTGCTGAATGCTTTAAGAAGGCAGGAAGCTATAAGAAGGCATCAGGGAAATATGATTCTGCAGCATATTTTGCATCTCAAAAACTGTATGATTTTGAATTATCCATACGTTATAACGCCAAATCAGCAGAATGTGCTTTAGGAGCAGCGGAACAATTCCTGGTTGAAGATAAACTGCAAGATGCACTGTTAATGTTTAGAAAAGCTGTCAAAAAATATAACCTTGCTGCAGCATTGTCAATAACAAAGCTAAACAATAAAGCTGGCTCTGCGCTTTACAATAGCCTTATAGGTGAGACCTATTTTAAAATAGCTGAACTACATAATAAAATGGAAGAAACAGCGCTTGAAAAAGAAGCATGGAAAAAGGCAGCCAATCATTATAAAATTGCAATACGGATGTACTGCTTATCAAATAACAGATCTTTAGCAGAAGAGTTCAAGCTAAAAGTAGCTCTGAAATTTGAAAATGTAGGCATGTTCGAAAAAGCTGCGGAATTCTATGATTAAAGAGATCGTTTATATAAATGCGCTATAATTTTAACAACATAATAGAGGGAGTAAGGTAAAAATAACAAGCTTTTTATTTAAATTTATATTGATTGCAATAATTTTAGATTTATTTTTCATTCCTAATCTCATTCAATTTAATTTAATAAAAGAATAAACGCTCCTATACAAATAGAGATAAACAAATTCAAAAATTTTATCTTGACGCTGCCTATAGATAGCGTAAGATAAAAGAATACTTTGGGTAAATCCTAATTCAAAAAGGAAAAGAGGGGCTGTAAAAAAATAAGACTGTTTTGAAAAAAAGGAATGGTATGATTATGAAAAAACTATTATTTACCCTCGCGGTAGTTTTTTATGCACTATCTCTATTCGGATTTAAAGCTTCGGCCTATGTGATCCCTTATCAGGATACCAGGGCAAGGGCATTTTATGTCTTTGGTCTCGAAGGTAATAATTTAGCCGGCGCAGAAGACAACAGGATGGAGATTGTTATTGATATACCGTCTGATGAACTATCCAGCGTGGTTATAGAGGTATACGACCCCGACACAGGAAATTTCTTTGACTGGCGGGAACCTATCTATGAAGTAAACTTTAAACCTACTCTTAACGAATGGAATACTACTTGCAGATTTGAATTTTACGGTAGGGAGCTTCTTGATTCGGTTGAGCTTAACCTTTCGCGAGAGTGGGACAGAAAATGGTATCGATTCGGCCCTTACGACAAAAATCAGGGTGAAAAAGTTGATAAATATTACCGTTTTCGACTTGTTGCTACCGGAATTAGCGGAAGCGACCAGAACCTTTTCAAGATCCGAATATCTCCCGAAAGTGCCCAAAGCTACTCAGAAAAAGTTAAAATCCGCCTGCACCCAAAGGAAGGTAAAGAGATGTTTTTTTATCCCCAAATTCCAGCTGGAACTAAGAATGTAGTAATTGAAAACTACGACCTTGATATTGACGGCGGCACTAGCACTTTTGCCTCAGATGCCAGAAAAAGAGGACATAAGATAAGTGTTTCTGAGAGCGGCCAGTGGAGTCAGACAGTTGTTCCGGTATATTCCGATACTGGAGGCAGCATGGTATATACCATTACCAAAGGTACTCAAAGATATTCAAATGTAGCAATACAGATGAAGACCGATAAGGGAGAATCTATCCCTATATATTTCAAAAAAGGTACTTATAGAGTAGTAAAAAAAGTTGTGGCTCCAGTAAAACCGAAACCGGCTCCGAAACCGACTCTGAAACCTATTCTAGAGAAGAAAACTCAATGTAATAAATTTACTTTTGATGCCACCAAATCTTATGATCTCGATAAGAAGGAACTTAATTTTCTCTGGGACTTTGGTGACGGTACCACCAGCACAGAACCTGTTATAACTCATATATATGAAAAGGGCGGGGAATATACAGTAACGCTTACTGTTAGCAATGATTCCGGGCTGCCCTGCGATACTTCAGCAACTTCCCAAAAGATATTCGTTAATACTCCTCCAATAGCGAATTTCAGCTCGCCTAATGTTGTCTGTTTATCAGATACAGTCTATTTTGATGCTAGCAGAACTTTTGATGATGACCCGGAAAAATTAACTTATAGCTGGGATTTTGGAAACGGATCCCGCGGCCATAGTGAGAAAGTAAGCCACATATACAGCAAGAGCGGCACTTACAATGTAACACTAACCGTAGATGACAATGCAGGTACAACATGCAGCATTGACAGCATGCAGAAAGTTGTTAAAGTAATTACTCCGCCTGTAGCTAATGCCGGCGGTGACATCAATCTCTGTCTTAAGTCTCTGGATGAGAAATATATCGTAGTATTGGATGGTTCTAGATCAAAAAATCCCGACGGTACACCTCTCACTTATACCTGGAATTTAGGTGATGGTACTATTTTAAATGGTAAGAGAGTAGAGCACATCTATAAAACCAGCGGTATTTATGCGGTTACTCTTGTCGTAGATAACGGCATCGGCCTCTCCTGCAGCAAAGCTTCAGATACAATTACTGTAAAGTTAAATAAAACACCCCTATCTTCTGCCGGCGACGACAGAAAAGCATGTGTCGGTCAAGCTGTCAGTTTTGACGGTTCAGCCTCTAAGACCGAATCGGGAGAAAAGCTCAGCTATAAATGGGATTTCGGTGACGGTAGTAAGTCTAAAGGTATAAGGGTTAGTCATACTTATGAAAAAGGCGGCAAATACCCAGTCACTCTTACCGTAAATGATAATATGGATACAGCATGTTCTACCGATATGGATGTTGCTTTTATAGATATAAACTCTAAACCTTCAATAGTACTTGCTAAGGTTAGTAATAGCTGCGTAGGTAAAGAGATTTTCTTTAATGCTTCAGGTTCTAATGATCCTGATGGTGATACTCTTAGCTATACCTGGGACTTCGGAGACGGTGTTATTGAGAAGAGAGCTTCTTCCAGGGTAGTCCATGCCTATAAGGAAGGCGGTTCTTATACCGTTTCAGTAACGGTTGATGACGGTAGTGAATCTGCCTGTTCTTCTGCTTCCGATTCTCGTAGAATCGATATAAATACTCCACCGGTTGCAAAGCTTGATATGATTAACCTTTGCTGTGTTGGTATGGAACAACAGTTTGATGCTTCAGAATCTTTTGATGCCGATGGAGACACCTTAAGCTATACCTGGTATCTAGATGACGGTACTATATCTCAAGGCGTCACAATATCTCATGTTTACGATAAACCCGGAAGATACAGGATTATTCTTGAAGTCAATGATGGTTCAGGAACCGAGTGCAGCTCCGATTCTATAGCAGAGACTATCAAAGTCAGCAGCCATCCTGTTCCGATAATTGAAATAAGATAATAAGCGGGATATAAAGTTTTGAAACGAGGTTGTAACTATATAAAGATCACACTGCTTGTTTTATCATTGTTTTTATTGCCTGCTTACATCTATGGACAGGATGCACCTGTAATAGAAGCAATAGACTCTCCTTGGGATTTTGGACAAGTTAAAAGAGGTGAAATAGTTAGGGATTATTTTAATTCTTATAGGAATTATTCTGTCTATTCCAAATTAAACTTACTCCAGACCAAAAACACCATTGCTCTTTCAAGAAGACGTTGACTACTGTTATATAGCAAAGTATAATATCGTAGGTAAGCAGAGAACACGTTTAATCTGGAAAAAAACTAACACAGAAAGAAGGAGGAGTACCAATGGGTGATAAAGGTCAGAAAGATAAGAATAAGCATAATAAACAAGCAAACAGAGCAAGGAACGCAAAAAACGAAGCAAAAAAGAAAAAACAAGAAAGGACATACTAGCAGAAAAGAAGAAGCGATATAAAATCTGTATATTAATCAGCCTCTTTAAAGTAACTGTCCTATCCTTGACAAATCTAAATTTAAGCATAAAATGAAACAAAAGGAATTATGGAAAAGAAAAGATCAGTTGGAACAATAGTATTTCCTATCTTCTTATTGCTTTTAGGAACTGTAACTACAATTTTTATGACATTGTTCATAATAGCGTTTCTTATTCCAGAGAGTCAGTTTTCAATTAAGATATTAGCAAGTATAAATATTAATAAGATGCATCAAGAATTTTGGTCGGTCTCATTGCATGAAATACCTATCTGCTTGATACAGATGTTCTTTGGAATATGTGCTTTTGTTGCCGGTATTGGCATCTTAAAACTTCAGGATTGGGGACCAAAGCTATTTATGTTACTTGCAGCGGTCGATATACTTACGCATATAATCAATAGCATAGTCTTTAAACAGTCATTATTAC
>JAVCCL010000027.1 GCA_030765505.1 Candidatus Kaelpia imicola
TCTTTAGGGTCTGTTAAGAGTGAGAGGTTTCCATCCTCATCAAATGGAATCTCATTAATTGAGAAGTTATACTTTCTTATCAGCCAGTCTGTCTGATAGAGCCTATGCTCACGCATTAAGATATCACTGTTTGAGTATCTTGAACTCTCACCTTTTAGTGTGCTCTCCCCCAACCCTCTCTGATAAGCACTGAAATAGACTCTGTTAAAATTTAATCTTTTATATAGCCCACCCTGAGGCAATGTGACCGGATATACTTATTTATTGTCTTTAGAGTGACTTTTCTGTGCTTCTCTTGCAGCTCTCTTTTAATTCAGATATAGAGTGATAGACTAAGGAGTTTTTATAATCTTTATTTAGCTCATAAGAGACTACTTTATCAAACGTTGTATCTATTAAATATCTATTCTTTTCTAATAGATTATTAAATGCATCTTTAGAATCTCTGCCTTTAGAGAATCCTAATACCTGAAGGTTTTCAATATCCGGCTCTTTAGTTTTTCTTGATAATTGCGCATATAATGCGTTAAACTTATATCAGAATCACGATGAGAGGCTATACAAAAGGGTAAGTCCTGCGATAATGCCTCTCTTTTCAAATATTCAAACAAAATTTACCTTTTCCTTTGTCGCAGTAGAATGTCACAGTAAAATATAGTATTTTGTGGAATTAATAATACTCATTGCCGCTGCCTTTATAAATCAATAAATTCAATACCACTTTGATCATAATATCTTTTTCTACCGGCCTACTTGCAGCAATCATAATTGTTAAGGCAACAAGAGTGTTGTTATCAATGCGTTTTGTATTATCTTTCCTAAGAAGTATTCCATTCTTCTGCAGGAAACAGATAAAGATAGCTGCAGCTATACGTTTGTTGCCATCCACAAAGCTATGGTTTTTGGTTACAAAGTAAAGTAGGTGTGCTGCTTTCTCTTCAACAGTCGGATAGACATCTTTTCCATCAAAAGTCTGATATATTGCGCTTAAAGAGCTTTTAAAACTACTATCTTTTTCCTGCCCCACTAAGCTATAGTCTTTGAATCTCTTCTTCGTAGCATCAATTATCTTTCTAGCTTCTTGGTAGGTGATTTCAAACCTGGATCTCTTGGTTCCTTTTGGAGCAGAGAGCCGTTGGTGGTCATAATCATCTAATATATCAAGAGCACGTGAATATTCGGTTATAACCTGAATAATGCCCTTTGCTTCATCGGATATAGCTTTAAATTGAACAACATTATCTAAGAGTTTTAAAGCGCTTTGCAACTCTCTATATTTATGCTCTGATAGTTTGAGTCTTTTTTCATTGAGGGTGTAGCCATCTATTAAATGTTTCTTAAGCACATTTGTCGCCCAAATACGGAAATGTGTGGCACGAGTTGAGCTTACACGGTACCCAACAGAGATTATAGCATCTAAGTTGTAATATTTTGTGCGATAGATTTTGCCATCATTAGCAGTATGTTCCAAAATGGAACATACTGAATCTTTTTGTAACTCTTTGTTTTTAAATATGTTGCTCAAATGTTTTGTTATGGCAGGTCTTTGGGTTCCAAATAGTTGAGCAATCTGTTTTTGAGTTAGCCAAACTGTATCCTCAACCAGCTTAACTTCAATTTTGTTTTTATATAATAAGATCTCGCCCTTATTGTTCTTTTTAGAGCTCATTTTGTTTCAGCCCTCCTTCTTTAAAAGTTATTATCTGTTAAAGTTTTATTCTTCTAACCTGTTATTCATTATTCATATGATTTACTCTACCCCAAACTTAGCATGGACTATAGCTATTACTTTCTTTTCTAACGATGAAGTATCATGATTGCCATACCAGGATACATCATAGGAGTTTATAGGGTTTATCTGGAATGTCCCCATCTTTGCTGAGCGTATTACACCTATCTTATTTCCTGTTGAAGCCGCTATTCTTATGGCTCTCTCTTTAGCGTTCTCTGTAGCGCGAGCCAGCATTTCAATCTTTAGGTCTGATAAGTTGGTATAGAAATACTCAGGAGAGTCTGACATAAACTCTATGCCTTGATCTAAGAGCTCTGTAGACTGACGGGAGATATCAGTTATCTTATTAACATCGTATGATCTTACTTCAATCTCTTGAGCTACTAAATAGCCTTCTATCTCATTTGTGTTATGCCCTTCTTCTGTCTTCTTATATAAAGTAGCATTTTTAACCTGGGAGACTACTATCTCGTTTTCTTTAATACCTTTTAACAATAGATATGCTTTTACCTTTTTAAGATCATCTTTAAGCTGTGCATAAGCGTCCTTTAGCTCTATATCACGTCTTCTAAACTCAGATTTCCATACTATATAATCAGATATTATATCTTTTTCAGCCGAACCTGATACTTCAATTATCTCTTCAGTAAGCTTCTTTACCTGAATAACGCCTTTTGATAAAATTACTGTTGAAAACACCGTAGCACAGACAATACATAGCCCTAAGATGATGATTTGAATGTTTTTCAGCTCTCCTATCCGCATATTGCACCTCCTTTTGGTTTAATGGTTATGAAACCCTATTCTGGTCTTTGGTTTATTTGGCAGAACTATTAATTGATGGATTGCATCAAATATAGCCTTTATATCTTTATCATGTTTTCCTACTTTATTCTCAAGTAAGATTAACTTACGGAGAAGGTCTTTATGGGTGGAAACTATTTCGCGTATCTTTACAAAAACCCTCATAATGGCGATATTTACTTGGATTGCTCTTTCACTATTGAGAACACTGGATAGCATTGCAACGCCTTGCTCAGTGAAAGCATTTGGATTGGCAGATGAATGTTTAAGAGATTTGAACCGGTCACAGATTGTGACCAGTCTCTCTTTCTCTTTTTCTGTTAATTTGAACATAAAATCTTTAGGGAATCTTTTAGAATTTCTCTTAACTGCCTGATTTAATGCTTTTGTTGAAACACCGTAAAGCTTAGCTAAACCTCTATCTAGCAATACCTTTTGATCTCTTATAATAAGTATTTTTTGTTCAACAGTTGATTCTACAGTTAAACTCTTCATCTCTCCCTCCTTTAAATACAAAAAACCCTTGCCCAGTCTGTTATCCAAACCGAAACAAAGGTTTTACTTTTTTATAGTCCAGGTTCCCCCTTTCGAACGCAGGACTTTAATTCAAACTATGTTTTAATTTTACTCTTATTGTAAATAGTGTCAAGAGTTTAACTGTTTAAATATGTTT
The DNA here is from genome assembly GCA_030765505.1 of Candidatus Kaelpia imicola. NCBI lineage: Bacteria > Pseudomonadati > Candidatus Omnitrophota > Candidatus Kaelpia > Candidatus Kaelpia imicola. The sequence goes on from JAVCCL010000027.1 coordinate 3,210, forward strand.
TTTCTGTCTTATTTCTCATTTTCTATAATACTTTTAACTAATCATCTCTTATCTAATTGCTAAGCTTATTTACCAAAATTGCCTATTTTTTGGGAGTAATCAGATGCTTTTTGTTCCAGCATAGATGTTAGTTTTGATTTAGCTTTATCAAGCAGGCTTTTAGCTGGTTGAGAATCTTTATCAAGATATGTCAGGATGTATTTAGCGATATTCACTACGTCCTGAAATTTTTCAGAGCTATATAGGTTATTTGCCTGAGTAACCAAGTAGCCTACCTTCTCCTTCGTTGAGTTTAAATTTTTTGCTGCAGCTATTGCTTCTTTAGCGGTTGAAGCGATTATCTCTTTTTTTGTTTCTTCCAATACATTTGATGCTACCGTTTTTACAGTAGATGTTAAATCTTCTGTCACTTTTTTAACTGTTTTCATAGTCTCTGAAGAATCTTCTGCATTTAAGCTGGGTTGTTCCTGATTAGTGCAACCTGTAATTAAAACGATGCTGAATAGTATAACCAAGATTAAGTCTGATATTCTCTTCATTAATGCCTCCTTACTCTTTAAAGACAAATTGCCATTAGGCTTCAATTTTATGCCCTTCTTTCTTTTATAGGCAAGGTCCTATAGGGTAGGCTGCTATAAATTTGTTTATTTCTTCGCAATACTCACATTAACAGCGCTTGCACCTTTGGGAGTTTTTTCAATTTCAAACTCAACTTCCGTATCTTCATTCAAAACGTCAAATTCAACACCCACAAGGCTGTTCTTGTGGAAA
>JAVCCL010000028.1 GCA_030765505.1 Candidatus Kaelpia imicola
ACGTTAAAATCATTAAGACTAAATCCCGCCGCTGTTTCAATCTTACCATGAGTAAAGGTTTCTGTTTTACCACGTGAAGTTGTATCGTAACCTTCTACGTTGAAACGGAATCCGATAATTATATTCTCGACTTGATAGTTAAACTCTTCTCCTGCTGCACTATGGATGTCCTCTGAGCTAACTTCGACCTTAGTACCGTCGGATACTTCTTTTGTTATCTCAACTATATTACCGGATGTATCTTTCAAGCTTATAACAAGTTCATCTTTAAACTCAGCACCCTTAATATCCCACTCTTCCTTATTAAAAATAAAGCTGAATGAGTTGTTCCTGAAATCAGAGTACTCAGGAAGCATTGTTAATTCCAATAGAAGCTTTCCATCATCAGCCTCTATTTTAGTGCTTGCTGGGAAATTAGCTTCTAAGTTACCATCAATTAAATCTACTCCTGTTGCATAAAGCCCAAAGCCTGCGGGTGTATCTATTATATCGGCTAAGGATACTGTTTCATCTATTCCCCTAAGCAGGCCTTCTATCCAACTGAGTTCTGGAGTGAACTCTAGAGTAGCTGTATTGTCCTGAAGGGTTATATCATCACTTAGGCTCAATGATGCTGCTGTTGGAGTTGATACAGGCTCTAAAGAGCCAGCTTGCGGTGGATTAAAATCTAATGGTTGAATTGATGATTGAGCTAATAGTTCCTTATTAAAAAGTGTTAAAAAGATTGAAATAATGCTACATAGTATTATATTTCTGTATAACATCTTCATGTTTTTAAAATACCTCCAACACATATAATAGCTTTCCAAGCACCCCGTTGTCTTAACTTCCTTTATATATATACCATCTGTTATGTAGGTTGTCAAATTGACATTATTTTTTATAAATATTGATTATGATGATTAAGTAAATATAGATTACTATATTTTTATAATTGTAAGTTATCCCCAGAATTTAAATTTTTGAATTAAAACCTTGCTTTTCTTGTTCTATTGTATAAGATATTTATAACGGCGAAACAATAAAAATAGTGTTTGATGATGAAAAAAAGGGGGGGGGTGCGATATGAAAACTAATTTATTGTGTATAGTAATAAGCGTTTTTTTAAGCACAGGAGTCTTTATCAGTGTCGGTGAATCCACTTCCTATTCCCATGAAGACAAAGATCCTTACTCCATAATGATTGATTATTTGAATTTATATGCGAAAGTTAAGAATATGTCTATTTATTTTTTCGTTGAGGAAAATAGTCATACTGTCAAAAGGGGAAAGAGTATTGCTATTGGAGGAGCTTCAAGCGAGAGCATGAAGAGCTTTCGTAATGTATGTAACGATGTGTGTGCTGAGTTTAGACGTGTGCCTGCGGTAGGAGGAGAGTGGTTGTATTTTACTTTTGAAGGGGTGGTAGTCTCTCTTGACAATGCAATGCGTAAGAGAGGTTATAATGTAGATAGTTTTTATGCAGCCTTAAGATCTAGTTTTGAAACCAATATTAACAGAGGTAGGTTTGCTAAGAGATTAGATGCTGTGCTTGGAGAGGGCTGGGAGTCTGAAAACAATACTTCTACGTTGGATATCTATCGTCATATTGTTCGTGAGGATGGCATGTCTAGCGTTGAACGTGATCAGAATTTTTTGCAGTCAATCTATGAATACATAATTGATTGGTATATATCGGCTCGCTTACAGGATGCAACTGATAATGATATTATGCACATTATAGAAAGAGCACAAACAGAGTTTATTGATGATATATACGATGGTGACAACACTGGTTCCGGAGATAAAGTGCTTAACTATTTGGGTGTTACATATTATGACAGTTCAAAGTGGTCTCAGGTATCTACAGTCTTATTCTTTGCTGAGCTTTGCGAGACTTTAGGGGATGAGTCAGCAGAAAAGTTGATAAACTCCGGCCATGAAGATTTAGTATATGAGATGGAAGTTCTTTTAGGTCGAAACCTTTTTGTTAGAGAAGATAATGGATATATAACTACTAATGAAAAAATATCAGAAGAAAATGTAGTTGATTGGATAAATATGAGAATGGAATTGGTTGCAAAATTTAGAGATGTATTAAATAAATATTACGGAAGAAGTTTTAATGCTCCACTCTCAGTTGCAGACTCTATTGAAGCAGAAGTATTTAACAGTGCAATAGACGGTGTCTTTTGGATTTTGAGAGACAACAACTATAATCCTATTATAAGGAGATGGGAAGACAAGGTAAGCTTTGATGAGGCAGTTGCTGAGCAGGTCAGGCTTTATCAGGTAGCTACAGAGATAAGGGCTACAATAGAAAACGCCATAGGTGATAAACTTGCTTCATATGACGCGCAAGATAGGATTTTGCTAGAGACTATAGCAAGAAGAGCAATAGCTTTAGAGAGGGGAGGTATTGAGTCAGAAGCTGCGGTAGAGACCTTAAAAGATCTGTTTGACTTTAGTAGTCCGGATACAAAAGGTTCTCAACTAAGGGATGCTTTGCTCGGTTTCTATCAGCAGTATGATTCCAATAAGAAGCCTATAGATTTTAGCGATAACCGCGAACGTAGTGCATATTTAGGTTTTATTGATTTTGTTGCAAATGTTCTCTCTAGGCCTGATTATTTTGGAGTTACACCAAGAACACTTGACGGTGAAGATGGTGCATTTCAGAAAGCTTTAAGTATCTTTACCGATGCACAGGCAGGAGATTTAGCAGGTAAACTCTGCGCTACTTACGGTGCACATAAATGGTATGTATCTGAAGGTATACTTTCCGGTGTCTATGCCTTCTGGGCACAGGTAGCGTCAGCTAAAGGTATGGATGTTGTTCAGGAACAGCTGGATGCCAGAAAGAAGATCTATGAGGCACTTAAGGCGGAGATAGGGAGCAGGATTAGTGTAAGTAGTAATGACTTTAAGATAACCTTGATGTTTGAAGAGAAATTAGGCGGCTTAACAGGTCAGGAATTAATTGCCAAAACCAATGCCATAGTAGCTAGTATCGGGTTTTTAAGAGTAGATTTAAGCAATATAACCGGGGTGTATGATTCTATAGATAATCCACCAGCGGATAGTCTGGATGAAATATACCCTAGGCTTCCTCAGATAAAAGGCCCAATAGAATTAAGCGGTTTAGAGTTGTCGGAAGATTGTTATGCTATAGAGCCGGTTGCTCCTTTTATTGGATTAGAAGAGGATAAGCAGTATTGTATTTACAATTAGAATATTTTTTTATATTAAAATTAAAGTATTATTTGTTGTTTAAGTTCTAGTTTATTTAACTTTTTCTTTTTTATGTCCCCATATATAGTGCTTTATTTTATAAAATCTGGTAAATAGAAGTTGTTTTTATTAGTTAATATTAATGGTTGTTTTAATTTAATTATTCAGTATTGTGCATATATTTTGTTTGCATAAGGTATAAAATAGTAATTTAAGGGATAGAAGAGTGAATTATCCCCAGAAAATAAAAAGTATTTGACTTGACTTGACAGTCCTGATTTAATATGGTACAAATTTATCGAAACAAAGGTAAGTGAAGGAGGGGGCTAAACTTAAATAAAAGGAGGAAGAGATGCTAAAGAATTTTAAAAAAGCAGCAGTAATTCTTGTCGGTACTATCCTAGTTTTCAGTCAGTTTTCAGAAGCTTGCGTCGGTATCTATGGACAATCTTCAAGGCGTATGATTTATAATTATTTAGCAACGTTCTATTACATTAATAATAGCCTGTTGATGAATGCACATGACGGTGTCTATTTAGAGGCTGGACTTGCACCCAAAGACCATGAGATTGAGTTTCTCGGAAGCGAAAATTATAACAATATTTTAAACGAAATCGATGATTATTTTAAAGATAAAGGCTATTTTACTTGGGAGCAGATTGTGGCCAAGGTGAACGATAAACTGCCTGCTTCTGAAGTCCAGCAGTTTAGAGATAAGATTTTAGCTAGCGATTCTTTTACGCCGATTAGGGGTGCAATAGATACTATGGCAACAGATGAAGAATGGGGTTTAGGGCTTGATTTAGATGCTGAGATAACATTTGAAAGAAAACAAGTATTCCCAGTTGTAGATGATACGGACTTTTTAAGCTGGAGCACTGTTCAGGCCAACAACAAGAGCAGAGCCCTTGTTGACCGCGTACCAGATACAGCAACCATGAGAGAGATTCTTGAGGGCTATGCTATAGAGAGCTTTTTAAAAGGTATTAATCCTAATTATATTGCCGAAGGCATGTATCAGGCAGCCGAAATTTATAATAGAGGAAAGCTTGATGTAAGCAAGTACTTTGATAGCGGATTTAATAAGAACAACCCTGAACATTTAGCATCGCTGTTTTATTTTGGATTACAGAGAGCTCTTATTACTGGTAATACAGAAGTCGGCCTATCTGGTTATGGTGCAAAAGAGCTTATAGCCAGAGGCTATGCGAGCTTGGTTGACGATTTAGAAGCATTTCAGACTGGAGCTCTTGTTAGCCGTGATGATTTCGGAAGAGTTGTAAGCCAGAACCCTATTGGAGAAACATTGATAGAGGATTATATTCAAAGCAGTATCTCTTTAGCTATTGAAGCCAGAGAGAAGTTAAATGATACAGAATATTACGGTGAAGATCTTTCTTTAGAAGATACATACCAGGCCGGATTGATAACCTCCTGGGTTAAAGAGATGTTCAACAGAGTACGTGAAAAGAGTTTCAACCCAATTGACCAGAGCTGGACTAAGTATTATACCTTAGATGATGCAAAAGAAGATGTGCTTGGATTTATAGGCTATGCAAACAGCTTAAAAGATAACCTTGCGACTTCATCCAATTTCGGAGAGCTTGACTTAATATCTGATAATAAGTTCGGTGAACATTCAAGAAGGATAGTAAACAGCTATGCAGATATAGCATTAACATTAGAAGACTTATTGCTTAAAGAAGCAATAGAAGAAGCAAGACTTGAAGGTAAGGATATATCTAAGGAAGATGTACAAGAAGAAGTACGGATAAAAGTGATAGATATAGTAAAAAGCCTTATGCCTTCAGGCGATTTAGGCAAAAAGTTGTTAGGCTCGATAGCTGGGCTTTACGGTAAAAATGAAGCATACTTCCATAACTCTATAGATAGCGGGGGCGATGTTAAGGACCGCAGTGCTTTAGCGTCATTTACTACGCTTATAGTTGAGATGCTGGATTATCAGAATTATTATGGCTTAGAGAGCACAGATATAAATACCCTTGTTGATGAACGAATTGCTATGGTTGACTTAGGTAAGAGAAAGAACCTGGATGGTTTAATCAAAGACTATCTTGGTGTTACAAAGCTTGATTTTAGTAAAGGCTGGGTATCCGGGGTGTATACATTCTGGAACAAAGTGCTTTATGCTGCAGCCGAGAATTTAGTAGCCGAGAATTTAGATAAAGAGGTAGCTGAAGAAGCAGCTTTTAATTATGTTGAGACTCAGATTAATGCGCGTATAAAATTAAGAGACGCTCTTTTAGATAAAAAGATATTGAGAGGCCAGCTTGATGAAAGAAGGCTTCCTATATTGCAGGCATTTGAACAGTGGATTGCAGTCGAAGAGAGTCTTGCGCTAGGAAGTGTAGATATGATATTGGCTACAATAGATAGTTTAGATATCAACAAAAACAACTATAAAGAGAGCTTAACACAAAAAGAAACACAAGAGGCTTTTGGTGATCCGCAGAATATCTTCCCTAGACACCCTACTCAGGATGAAGAGTGGGACTGGGCAGATATTATCGATGTATCATCTTATCAGGCGGGAATTGAGCTTCCTGTTGATAATGGCTTTGCTGTTCAGCCAATTTCAGAACCTTTTGCAGCTTTAGAGTTTCCTTTAGGATCATAATGATATATTGAGCCCTATATATAGGGCTCTTAAATACATTAATTTGAAAAACTTTTTAAAAAGAGGGGGAAAACAAGAATGAATAGAGAGATGAAGGTGTTAGTTATGGTATCGGTCTTAATTCTTTCATCTGGATATCTCTATGGACAGGTTATCTCATTCCCAAATCGGCCCCCAGAGACAACAATAGAACAGTCTAACAATAGCGCTTTAAATGTAATCTCTCAGGGAGTTGGAGATACATCTGCTGGTAATGAGATGCTTGAGGTTGATAGCAATATTAACTATTCATCCGAAAACTTACAATATCTATTGCCCGATGAGCTTATAGACTATCTGTTTTTAAATCCGGGTGATGAGTCTTTAATAGAGGTAAATACCCCTGTAAGAGTCGGAATATTCGACCATATTCGCTTGGTAAGAGATGCTTCTATCATTAATATTGACGGAATAGGAATGCAGGGTAAAGTGCTTGATGCCTTAAGAGAGCTTGCAGTTACCGAGTTTTCTTTAACAAAGACAGATCATAGTGCTATTCTTAGCTCTATTGCTCAAAGTGTTAATGTTCCCTCTGTTGTATGGGATACAATAGATGTCTACAATATCAAAAGCATCCATGAAGTCGTTTCAAGTTCTATTCCAGGTTGGAAAGGTTTGAGATTTGAGCTTGAAGATAAAGGAGATAATAGTTTAGCGGTATATTTTCTTCCTACAATGAGTGGAGATATCCTGATGTTGTCTGAGTCTAGAGACCAGACACCCTATAAAAGCATGCTTAAGTGCTATGAAGTATCTCGTTTCTTTGAACAGGCATTATTTGGTGTAATTAATAGTGCAGATTCAATTGACCCTGAAGATCGGATACTCGATCTATTGGCAACAGAGTTATTTGGTGGGGAGCTTTACGACAATCTTGAACCTGAAGAACAGAAGAGGGTTAAGGAAGAGTATCAGGTTCTTATTTCGAACAGTACATATGCTTTAGCCGACACTCTCTTTACGACTGCAGGCTTTGGGCTTTATGCAACAGGAGTAGATTTAATTGATGGTAACTTAGAAGCTAATTTCCCAGCAAGCACTAAAATAGAG
>JAVCCL010000029.1 GCA_030765505.1 Candidatus Kaelpia imicola
ACAGAAGAGTTGGGTCCAAATAAAACACCGTTTGGATTAACCAGGAATATCTTTCCGTTTGCGGTCAGTGTTCCCAATATCTCAGATATACTACCTCCGGTTACCCTATTTAAAGCAACCGAATCTCCTCCAGGCTGATTAAAATTAACCGCCTCAGGGTTAGCAATTGAAAAACTATTATAATTTATGATTACTCTATCTGATGTATCGATATTTAAGGTATTTGAATCAGGTTGATTAAACTCAGCAGTTCCTGCCTGAACTTGATAACCCTCAGGTAATGCATAGCAAACGGTTGAATAAAAAAAGAATACTCCTGCCAACAAAACTCTAATAATATTTTGGGGAACCATATCCCGCCTCCATAAAGATACTTCTTGAGTATCTTTAGTTATTTTATTAAAAAACGACACAACCGCCTTGAAAACATACATTTCTATACCCCTCTACCTTTTTATAGTATATACACATGTATGACATACTTTTTAAAGCTTGTCAAACTAACCATTTTAAAAAACCTTGCTTACTTCTATCCATGTTCTAGCATGATCACCATCTGATGGCGTCTCATCTAAAGGCCATCCTATTTCAAGCCGAACAAAAAGGTTCTTATTGGGAACGTTTAAGCGTAATCCACATCCTGCTGAACGTAAAGTCTCATGCTCTTCTTCTCCTACTTGAGGATTTCTTAAAAAAGTATGGCCCCAATCATAAAAACCAACAAAACGTAAAGCATCGTACAGTTTCTCCTGACAAAAAGGCACTCTTAAGCTTTTAGGCATGAAATAAAAGGGCGTTGAAAGCTCTAAGTTTGATGAGTATCCCTTATCTCCTACTTTCTCTGCTGCAGGATAACCACGGTTATTAGAAATACCTCCTATTTGAAACTGTTCTGCTGCAGTCAGTATATAAGGAAATATCTGCATCTGGTTTTTCCAAAGCAATGTGGAATTAAAAGGCATCTTATGCAATCTAAGTAATGACATATTCCATTTGGTAAATTTACCACCGGCTCCTGTCTTTGACGCATTGGCATCGACATCTTCAAGCCCACCGAATATATCTGGTATGCCATAATTAAATTCGTTTACAAAGATAGTCCTACCCCATTTATCGGACCTATCTATATCTATACTCAGTTTTGCAACTCGCATCTCATCTTTACTGTCTTCTGCACCTAAGAGATAGTTTCTTATATGTTTATAATCAAAACCTCCTGCCAGACGTATATCTATATCTTCTTCGTTTTTTAAATATTTATTAAGAAAAAAGGATAATAACGTGCTTTTACCTCGGATATCAGTATCTTTATGTTCTTCGCCTAACTTTAAGCGTGTGCGAGCTGCAAAAAGACCCATCTCCCAGCTTTCACCAAAAGGAATAAAATAACGTATACTATTTAATCTGTAGGCATCGGCATCTGCTCTCTGTAGTTTTAGAGAGAGGATATCATCATGTCCAGTTATATTATTGTGATCAATATTCAGTGCCAATCTGTCCCTTCCTATATAGCGAGAACCGAAATTATCATAATTGAAACCAACATGAAAAGGTAAGTTGTCCTCAACCTCAAGCACTATATCAGTCTCACCTGGTGCTTTACCAGGAACCAAGACTGCCCGTGCAGATCTATCCGGATGTTCGTTTATCTTAATCAAACCCTTTCTTAAAATATCAAAATTAAAATATTCTTCTTTTTTGAGGCTAATCTTACTTTCAATAAGCTTGATGCTGAAATACTTATTGTTTTTTATCTCTAAATTACCCATCTTACCTTCTAAGACCCGTATCTCTAAAGCACCTTCGGAAAGAGACTGGGGAGGAATATAAGCACGAGAAGTAATATAACCATTCTTACGGTACAAATCGGTAATTAAATTTGCTATCTTGTAGATTTCGCGAAGGCTGAGTTCTCTGTTTTCAAAATCAGAAGTTATACTTTGAATCTCATCCTCTGAGAATATAGTTACTCCTACAACTTTTATCTCTTTAATAAAAACTTGATCTCCTTCTTTCTCCGGAGCAACAACAACTTCTTCTTTTTCAATATCCGGGATTATCGGTTTCTCTTCGATACGCTCTCTCAGTTCTTTCTCTACCTCTAGATCACGTTCCAATTTCTCATATTGGCCTGCAGTTTGAGCATAAACAGAATGGGACTGCACTAAAATGACGACGGTTAAAAAAAGAAACTTTATGGTTTTCATATTTTCCCTCGTTTAAGTTTTTACCCTTTATAGCTTTGATTATCTTATTCCCAGACAAATTTACTGTCAACATGAATATAGATTTTACACTTTATTTAAACAATATAAAATTGACTTTTATCTCTTTTTAATGTAATTTTTAGAGAATTCGGGGCTGTAGCTCAGCGGGAGAGCACTACGCTGGCAGCGTAGGGGCCGAGGGTTCAAATCCCTCCAGCTCCAAGCGAAATAGAATTAGAACCAGAGCTCTTTAGCAATTGAAAAACAAAAGAAAAGACGTTTTAATTATCCTGATAATATCTCTCCTACTCTCTATATCAAATGTATCAGCCGAAAAAATCATGGTCATCCCTGTTAAGGGTGTAATTGATTTAGGGTTGTCTACTTTCATAAAAAACTCCGTAGAAAAAGCAGAGACTCAAGGTATAGCTACTATTATTTTAGAGATGGATACACCCGGAGGCAGAGTAGATGCTGCCGATATAATCTGTGAAGCTCTCATTGACTATCAAGGTGAGACTGTTACTTTCGTAACCAATCAAGCCTGGAGTGCAGGAAGCATGATCGCTCTATCCAGTGACAGAATAATAATGCGGCCTGCAGCAAGTATAGGCTCTGCAGAGCCCAGGCAAGGAATAACAGGAGAGAAAGCAGATGAGAAGATAGTCTCCGCCTTAAGAGCACGATTTAAAGCCCTGGCTGAGGAGAAAGACCATAATACTGCATTGGCCCAGGCTATGGTCGATAAAGATATTATAGTATTTAAAATACTTCTTGATGATAAAACTCTTATCGTTACAGAGGAAGAGCTTAATGAGAAGAGAGCAACTGAAAGAGGCAAGATCAAAATTCTAACCACTATATCTGAAGAAGGCAAACTCTTAAACCTAAGTGCAAAAGATGCCCAGAAATATAATCTGGCTGAAGCAATCTGCGAAGATAGAGAGGCTCTTATTGCATATCTGGGGATAGAGAACCTTCAAATAACAGAAGAGAGACCCAGTTGGTCTGAAAACCTGGTAAGATTTATCACTCACCCTGTTCTATCCTCACTCCTTTTGGGTATTGGATTCTGGGCTATAATGCTTGCATTAAGAATACCAGGTCTAGGACTTCCTGAAGTTGCAGGAATAAGTGCACTAGGACTTTTCTTCTGGGGCCATAAGCTAGCGGGGTTATCAGGGTGGTTAGATATACTCCTTGTTATCATAGGTCTAACTTTAATCTTAATTGAACTCTTTATAATTCCCGGATTTGGATTGACAGGAGCAGCAGGGGCTTTAACCTTACTGGCAGGAATAGTCCTTACATTGACAAACCATCCTATATATCCACCAATTAATGAACTCAATAGAGCATCTGGAATAATGCTCTCGTCTCTCTTCATCTCTCTTACCATGTTATTTATAAGTCTAAAGATATTTCCAAAAACAAAGTTTTGGAATAAATTAATCTTAGAATATCAATCTAAGAAACCTGAAACAGAAGGAGAGCTTGCAATTTCAGATAGCGGAATCGCCATATCTGATTTAAGACCGGTTGGAAGAGCTAAGTTTGGAGATAAGATATACGATGTAGAGACGCTGGGTGACTATATTCAAAAAGGAGAGAAGGTTAAAATCATTTCAAAACATGGTAGTATAAGGAAGGTGAAAAAAGCATGAACATATTGAATAATCTCTTTAGTATAATATTCGGCCTCATGGCTTCAATAATCTTCTTCCTAATGGAGCTCTTTATAATTCCCGGGTTTGGCATAATGGGTATACTGGGTATCGCAATCCTCACAATCACAACTCACCTTGCTTATAAGAACCTGGGTCCGGATGCCGGAATATATACTCTGCTTGCCGGTATTTTTTTCGCAAGCCTATTTGTATATTACTTCATAAAGAGACAGCTCTTTAGAAAGACGACTCTGCAATATAGATTGACAAAAGAAGACGGCTATGGGATAAGACATCTATTGATAAAAGATTACCTCGACAAAGAAGGCATAGCTCTAAGTACATTGAGGCCTGTAGGCATCATAGAGATAGATGGTGAAAGACTTGATGCTACAGCAGAAGGAACTTTCTTTCTTGAGAAAGGCTCTAAAGTAAAAGTCGTAGGCATAGACGGTAATAAATTAAAAGTTCAAAAAAAAGAGGAGGTTTAGCATGAACATAACAATTCTTTTCCTAATAATCTTTGGAGGTTTTTTTCTTTTTGGCTATTTTATACCTTTAAGGCTTTGGATCGCAGCGCTTGCCGCAGGGGTAAAATTAAGTCTATTCAGTCTTGTTGGGATGAGGCTTAGAAAAGTAGACCCTAACGTCATAGTTCCCTCTCTTATAATGTTGTATAAAGCTGGTTTAGCAACTGACGTAAATAAGATGGAGGCCCATTATCTTGCAGGTGGAAATGTATTAAATGTAATCAAGGCACTGATATCGGCTGATAAAGCTGAGATAGTTTTAAATTTTGAAAGAGCAGCTGCAATTGACCTTGCAGGAAGAGATGTGCTGGATGCTGTTAAAACATCTGTTAACCCCAAGGTAATTGATGCACCAAAAGAGAATATGGTTGCAGCTGTTGCTAAAGATGGAATACAGGTTTTGGCTAAAGCACGTGTCACAGTAAGAGCCAACCTTGATAGGCTCGTAGGAGGAGCAACTGAAGAGACAATTATAGCAAGAGTTGGAGAGGGAATAGTCACAACGATAGGCTCATCCGCATCTTATAAAAATGTCATTGAGAACCCAGACTCAATATCTAAAACCGTTCTGGACAAAGGTCTTGATGCAGGGACTGCATTTGAAATTCTCTCTATAGATATCGCAGATATAGATGTAGGTAAAAATATCGGCGCCCAACTGCAGACCGACCAAGCAGAGGCTGATTTAAAAGTAGCTCAAGCAAAAGCAGAGACACGCCGTGCTATGGCTGTTGCACAAGAACAGGAGATGAAAGCAAAGGTGCAGGAGATGCAGGCAAAGGTAGTAGAAGCAGAAGCTCAAGTCCCGCTTGCAATTGCAGAAGCATTTAAGAGCGGAAACCTGGGAGTTCTTGATTATTACAAAATGAATAATATCCAAGCTGATACAAAGATGCGATCAAATATTGCAAAAGATGTACAACCAGGAAAAGAAGGTAAAGAAAAATAATGGCAGATCTACTGATAGTACTATTCCTGATTATTTTCTGGGTAATATCTCATGCCTTGAAACAATCAGGTAAACCAAAACCTCAATATGAAGAGAGTAACGAGCTAGAACATCTTTTCAGATTCCCACAACTCAACATAATCCCGGAAGCTCTAAAACAAGAAGATAAGAAAATAGAGCAGAGAATAGCCGGTAAGATAGAACCTGAAGAGAAACCAGAAGCAGTTAAAACAGAGGTCATTATCCCTAAGCGTCAAATCAAAACTTCAAAATTTGATTCTGGAAAACTCTACCAAGATATGCTAAAATCCAAAACTTCTTTGAGAGATTCTATCATTATTAAAGAGATTTTAGATAGCCCAGTATCTTTACGATAATTTAAGCCAGGGTGGCGGAATGGCAGACGCGCGTGATTCAAAATCACGTCTCCGTAAGGGGGTGGGGGTTCAAGTCCCCCCTCTGG
>JAVCCL010000030.1 GCA_030765505.1 Candidatus Kaelpia imicola
AAAATTGGGTCTTCCGTTTCTTCGATTTTTCTGATAAAATATGCAGGTAGGTTATCAATGATCTTTAATAATTGTGAAATGCGTGCCCGGGATACGTTGAAGTTTTCAGCCACAAGGCTGTATGAATGCCCGGGATTGATTGTCACATAAGCTTTCACATCGAGGGCGATCCGAACGATGTTCTTAGGCATTTTGACCGGTTGTGGGGTTGGTGCCGGGAATGGTTGGTCAATTGACAGCTCAAATCGCTTAGTACGTCGTTTATAGACCTTCACAAGTAGTTGAATGCATTGGACTTGTGGAGTTTGACTCGTGTCTCGTTTGGGGAGCCATTTATTTTACTTGGAAATATCGAGTAGAGAATTTAACAGTCCCGAGTGACAATTGTTGTTCGGGACTGTTTTGTATCTCACCAAGGGTTAAAGATTTAGAGTATTATAGTAGAAGTTAACTTATCCGATAGAACCTCTCTGTTTACAAATATGAAGAACTCCTTCTTAAAAACATGCAAAATATCTGTCTTTATACCTCTCTTTATCTCTAAATTCCACCATTATCAAAAGATGGTATTTAACAGTGTTATTTGGTTATTATTGATCATTTCCTCTTTACATACTTCCACTGAATTGCTAAATTATCTTTTGAGAAGTTAATTGGTCTATTCATAGCATACCCTCCTGGGGATTATTCCCCGGTTAATGGTTATTGTCTACCATTAGGGTATGCCATCTCTTTATCCTTTCAAAGAACTTTTAATCTCAAAGTGTCCAAAATATGTTACACTACTCACATAAAGCATTTGGATATCCCGAGATATCCCGCAGAATTACCCGAGAAGAATTTGAGGAAGCGGTAAGATGGGCAAAGGAATGCGGCCTTATCAATCTGGATATTCAAGGATGGCGATAAGGGAAGATTAACCCAATTCTCCAATAAAGGCTAACAGTATCATTCTGGTTAGCTTTGTACCTATGATAGGGGAAGAGGTGAAAAAATAAGAAAAAAGGTGGGTAGACCTTACCATAGTGATGCAAATATGAAAAAGGGATTGTCAGAGATATGAAGTTAATGCTTAATCGGATTTTAATATCAATATTAATATTCTCAGTTTTTATGTTTGCCTATGTAAAATATTTTGAGAGGAAGGGCATATATTATCCCACAAAAGAAATTGAATCTACCCCTATGAATGCAGGCCTTAAATATGAGGATGTTTTCTTTAACACCGATGATGGTCTGAAGCTAAATGGTTGGTTTATTCCGGCAGAAGACCCGAGAGGCACACTTCTATTCTGTCATGGGAATGCGGGAAATATAAGCCACCGCATTGAAATCATAGAAGTCTTTAATGAACTTAACCTGAATGTTTTTATTTTTGATTACCGGGGTTATGGAAGAAGTCAGGGCAGCCCAACCGAGGAGGGGCTCTATCGAGATGCCCAGGCAGCTTATAAGTATTTGCTTGGTAGGAAAAATATTAATAAAGATGCAATTGTGATTTATGGAAAATCTATAGGAGCAAATGTGGCTATCGATTTGGCTTCTAAAGTTACAGTAGCTGTCCTTATCTTTGAGAGCGGGTTTAGTTCTGCTTATGATATGGGAAAGAAATTATTTCCATATTTGCCCGTAAAATGGATAATTACAATTAAATATGATGCTTTAGCAAAGATAAAAAATATCGCTATCCCTAAATTAATTATTCATAGTCAAGATGATGAGATTGTGCCGTTTAAATTAGGTAAGAAGTTATTTGAAGCCGCACCCCCACCAAAGGAGTTTTACCAGATGCAAGGGGGGCACAATGAGGCCTTTTTTATGGCCATGAAAGAATATAGCTCTAAGATAAATATTTTTCTTAGTAAATATCTTAACCCCATGGGGTTAAACCTTTAACATTAGCAAATTAGAGTTGATGATGCTTAATAGAAAACTTACTATCTTTTCCTGGTCGATGTATGACTTCGCCAATACCATATTTGCGATGAATGTAACCTCCCTTTACTTTGCTTTGTGGGTAACTGTGGATATGAAGGGAGAAGATATCCTGTACAGTTGGGCGTTATCTGGCTCGATGCTACTGGCGGCATTATCAGCTCCTTTAATGGGAGCGATATCGGATAGGGTTGGGAGAAGGATACCTTTCTTGATAATTTTTACTTTGATATGTTGTATCTTCACTGCTCTAATCGGGTTGACGAATAGATTATTTTTTGGACTTCTTCTTTTTGCTATTGCCAATTTTTGCTATCAAATAGCAGCCATTTTCTACAATGCTTTGCTTCCTCAGATGAGCGGTAAGGGTCAAATTGGCCGGGTATCCGGTTACGGGACAAGTCTAGGATATTGTGGTACCATTGCCGGACTTTTATTAGTCAGGCCATTTGTTTTAAAATATGGAAGTCAGGCCGCATTTATCCCCACAGCAATTTTATTTTTGCTATTTTCCCTTCCCTGCTTTCTATTTGTAAAAGATTGTCTGGTAGAAAGAAGAGATAAACCCTGCCTTTTCTTACTTCGTGGGCTTTCTGCAAAGCAGAAAGGGCGGGGTAAATTTGAACCTCAAATAAGAGGAGCTTTTAGAAAAATAAAAGAGACCTTCGTAAATATTAAAAGGTATCCAGACCTTTTTAATTTTTTAATTGCGGCAATTTTTGCCTTTAATGCCATCAACACCATTATCGTATTTATGTCTGTTTATACCAAGAAGGTTATGGGATTTACAGATCCTGAGATTATCACCTTCTACATTGTATCTACTATCTTTGCTATTATTGGTTCATTTATAGCCGGGTTTATTACTGACAGCCTGGGCTCAAAACGAACTTTAAGTATTGTTTTGGGGCTATGGTGTATAAGCATCCTTTTAACGGTGATAGCTTTTAATAAAATCGTATTTTGGGCTGTGGGGCCATTGGTAGGAATATGTTTAGGTGCAACCTGGACAAGCGCCCGGGCATTAGTAGTAGATTTATCTCCACCACAAATGGTAGGAGAAGTCTTCGGATTCTATGGCTTAACCGGAAAATCTGCCTCTATTATCGGACCGTTTATCTGGGGGGCTGATAGTGTGGGCGTTTGGTTTTTTAGGGATTTTAAAGTATCGATTGGCAATCTTTGCCTTATTGCTATTTTTAGGAGTGGGATATCTTTTCCTTCGCAAGGTGCCGGATAAAAAATATGTTGATGGAAAATAAACTGATGACTTTAACAGAGAGGTTAGAAGAAAGTTGTAGAATTTATTCCAAGAAAGATGCCCTTATCTTTGGGAAGAGGCGAATTACTTACCGCCAGTTAAACAGTCAGGTCACTACAGTAAGTTACGGGCTAATCCGGTTAGGGATAAAGAAAGGCGAAAAAATAGCCATTCTATTGAAAAACTGTCCGGAATATATTGTAAGCTATTTCGCTATCCTAAAGGTTGGGGGAATAGCTATCCCTTTAAATTTTATGCTTAAGGAAGAGGAGTTAAAATATATCCTGGATAACGCGGAGGTCTCTACTACTATCACATCACCGGAGTTTATGCCCACAATCAATCGTCTGAAATTGCGGCTGGAGAGGCTAAAACAGGTTATCGTAGTGGGAGAGACAACTCCATGTACGATAAATTTTTCCGACCTGCTGAGTAAATCTCCATCTGGTGAGAAAGTTTCGGCTCTTAAGCCTGACAATGTAGCAGCCATCCTCTATACCTCTGGCACTACTGGACATCCCAAAGGAGTAATGCTTACCCATAAGAATCTGATTTCCAATGTTATCTCATCTATAAAAGCAATTAAGTTCACTAAAAAGGACAGATTCTTGTGTCTTTTACCGATGTTTCATTCCTTTACTTGGATGGCCTGTGTCTTAGCCCCTTTATATTTAGGAGCATCAATTGCCATTGTGGAATCGGTGAAGCCATTTGGGAAGGTGATAAGAAATATCATAAGAAATAGGATAACTGTCTTTGTTGCTATTCCTGCTATCTATAATGTGCTTTCTAATATTCCCGTTCCCATGATACTTGTTTCCCGGCTGCTTAAGATTGTTAATCCTTTACGAATATGTGTATCGGGAGCGGCCAGTTTAGCCCTTGAGGTATTAAGGAAATTTGAGGAAAAATTTCGCATCCCGATTCTGGAAGGATATGGTCTTACTGAGGCTTCACCTGTGGTATCGATTAATCCCCCAAAAAAGAGAAAGCCTGGTTCTGTAGGCTTACCCATAGCCGGGGTTGAGGTAAAGATAGTGGATGAAGATGGTAATCAATTGCCACCTAATAAAGAAGGTGAACTTTTAGTTAAAGGCGAGAATGTGATGAAAGGCTATTATAAACTTCCTGAGGAAACGAAAAAGACAATAAAAGATGACTGGTTATATACAGGAGATATAGCAAAGATTGATGAAGATGGCTATATCTACATTGTGGATAGAAAGAAGGATATGATTATTGTGCGCGGCTTAAATGTCTATCCCCGGGAAATAGAGGAGGTTCTTTATCAAAATACAAAGGTTGCTGAAGCAGCGGTAATAGGTGTAAAGGATGAACTTAGAGGGGAAGTGCCTATAGGATATGTAACTTTAAAAGAAGGCGAAAAGGCAACAAAAGGAGAACTTATCCGCTTCTTGAGGGAAAGACTTGCTTCCTACAAGGTTCCCAGAACTATCGAATTCAGGGATTCTTTACCCAAGACCTCCACTGGCAAAATCCTGAAGCGGGCATTAAGGAAAGAAAATGTTATATAAGGCCTTTGCGGATTTAATTGTGGTTATACATTTTGCCTGGATATTGTTTATGCTAGTAGGAGCTATACTCACTTTAAGCGGGTTCTTCTATAAAAGATTTTTTGATTGGTGGTCATTCAGAATACTTCATCTTTGTGGTATAATCTATGTCGGGCTTTTGGCTTTTTTAAGAGAATATTGCCCTTTAACCATACTGGAAAATACCTTAAGAGCGAAATATAATCCTGATTTAACCTATCCCGGTTCATTTATAGTTCACTATATCGAGAAGTTAGTTTATCCGGATGTCAATCCATCGATAATATTGGTGCCTACTATATTTATTGCTGTTTTTACTATAGTGGTATTTATAATTAAATCACCAACAAAAATAAGGAGAATATTTAAATGGAGAGAGAGTTAAAAAAAGAACTTACTCTTTTAGATGGCTTTTGCGTAGCTACGGGCGCAATGATTAGTTCCGGCCTTTGATTTTCTTACGTAGGATTTGGTTTTCTACCTTAAGGTATTCTATCTGCCTAATCAATCGGCTATGCACAAGGTGCCCTAAAAGAAACAAAAGCTCTTGAAAAAGCCTGCCGTTCGTGTTATAAAAGCATTTACTTGGCATGTTTACTTCCTTGTAATTGCACCGTTTTAGTAGATGTCCACCCCATGAGGCTGGACATCTTGTAACTGTTTATTAACAAAAGACTTATGAAAATTGACTCTCCAAAATACCGGACAAATTTGGACAAAAAACCCACCTTTTAGCCTGATTCTCTTAATTTTTGCACCCCTCTGAAAACCATAATCCTGTTAAATAAGGAGTTCGAACTTTTTCCGGGCCGGCGCAATAGCTACCAAAACTACCTCTCTTATTTGACGTTTATCATTATGCATTATATTCTTAAAAATAATTACAGTGTTTAAAAGAATATCAGTTGTCGAGCCATTTATTTTACTTGGAAATATCGAGCAGAGAATTTAACAGTCCCGAGTGACAATTGTTGTTCGGGACTGTTTTGTATCTCGCCAAGTGTTAAAAAGTTAGAGTGTTATAGTAGAAGTTAATCTATCCAATAAAAACTCTCTGCTTGCAAA
>JAVCCL010000031.1 GCA_030765505.1 Candidatus Kaelpia imicola
CTCAACGGCTACCCTTTTAGATATATTCTCTTTTTTAAGAATCTCTCGGGTTCTTAAAAAATATATATCAGTAATGTCGCCCCTTTTTATCTCCTCCGGACTTGCTATATGAAACATTCCATCCCCTCTTTATAAAAGAGATTAAAGTCTTATTCTCTTCTCAACACGTAATTTTACAACCTTAAGCAAAGATTCTAATTCTGCTACTCTCTTATCTATCTTCTCCTGGTTGCTGATTACAGTTCTTAATTTACTTAAAAACCCATCCAAGCTGCCGGCAGAAGACTCTGTCACTCTTACTGTAAAAATTATAGCAGCTATGAGAAGAAGATAAAAGAATATCCTGGAATTATACATCTTACAGTTTCCTAGATACTCTAATTTTAATCTTAACGAGCTCATCATATATATTATCAAGTTTAGTAAGCACCTCTTCCTGCTTTACTATTAGAAGATCCATCTTCTCACTTAAAGAGAGCTTGCTCTTGGTCTCTGCTGTTAAAGCAAATCTATATACCAAAAATAGAGATAGCAATATAATCACAACAAATATTAATCTTTTAAACTTACTCATATCCTTACCCCCTCTTTTACCTCTGCATAGACTTCAAAATCTATATTTGGAAAGAGATTATCTCTTCTCTCTAAAACCTCAAGGTAGGTCTCATCAATACTATCACTATTCAGCTCTTCGTAGAGACGATTAAACCTGAAAATATGTTCTTTGATTCTTCTCTGAGCATACTCTGCATGCGTATCAGTTTTAATAATAAAAGCCCAATCGCTGGATTGAGCCAGCAGGAGTTCTCTAGCCATCTGATTGAGCACCCTCTTTTTTAACCCTTCAGCTCCTCTATTTTTGGCTGCCAAAACTTTCATCCGTCCAGCGGCTTTATGCAGATGTCTATAGACCCAATCATTGGAACCATTGAGCCAAAACTCACTGTAGCCCTTCCATCCCCAGCTTGAAAAAGAAGGCTTCAATACCTGATTCTTGGGATATTTTTTAAGATAATCCATTGGAGTTATAAGTTTTATGGTTTTCTGGTCATAATAAATCTTCTTTATTAAAAATTCGAGAAAGATAGGACCTTCAAACCACCAATGTCCAAACAGCTCAGCATCATAAGGGGCAACTATTATAGGTTCTCTGTCCATAAATGTGCTTAGATACTCAACCTGTCTCTCTCTATTAAACATAAAATTGCCTGCATGCTCAGCGGCTCTCTCTCTTGCCTTATCCGGATCGTAAAGTTCCTTCTGAAGAGTATCTCCTGTTATGCGGTAATACTTCATACCAGTATTGCCGCGGCTTCCATCCGGATTGATATAAGGCTTAACATAATCGTAATCTAAATCAAAACCGATATCCCTATAGAAATCTCTATAGTAATGGTCCCCAGGATAACCTTCGGCAGCACTCCAGACAGATTTAGAGCTTTCAACATCCCGTCCGAAAAGAGCAACTCCTGACTTACAGAAATAACCTGAATAGACTCCATAACGCGGCCTGGGATCAGCAAATAGTATTCCATGAGTATCGACTAAAAAATATTTAACACCTTCCTCTTTTAATATCTCATCGTCATGAGGTTTATATCCGCACTCAGGAAGCCAGATACCCTCGGGCCTTCTGCCGAAAGCCTCTTCGTAAGTATTCACACCGACTCTGACCTGAGCCTTAACAGACTCTCTGTTTATCATCAAAGGCATAAAACCATGAGTTGCTCCGCAAGTAATTAACTCTAGGAAACCGGCGTCTTGATACTCTTTAAAAGCATCTAAAATATTTTTATTATACCTGTTTAAAAATACATCCTTAGACTTTCTAAATGCATTCAGATATATTTCGGAGAGTTTTTTAAGTTTAAAATTATCTTTGTTACGCTGAAACTCTTTCTGAGCCAGTTCAATCAATTTATCCAAATGTTTAAGATATCTATCCTGAAGCATAGGATCTCTCAGCATACTTATCAATGTAGGAGTAACAGAGATAGTCAGCCTAAACCCAATACCTTCGTCCTTAAGACGCTTGAACATCTCAATAAGGGGGATATAAGTCTCTGTTATAGCTTCAAAGAGCCAACGCTCTTCTATAAACTCATCATATTCAGGATGTCTGACATAAGGCAGGTGGGCATGCAGGACTATTGAGAGATAGCCTCTGTTTTTCATATCTCTATCTCTTATCTCCCAAACTACTTTTAGTAAAAGAAGAGCTGGTCTCTAATCTTCTCTGCTTTAAGACTTTTTGCAGCTCTTCTGATGAGATACCGGTACCATAACCTCCGGATAACGCAAACATCTTCCAGTAATCTTCATCTACTACCATCCACTCTTCATCCACCAGCTCAGACGGGCCATACCTAGGAGCAGCAACTACATTAGAACGAATAATAGTAAAGAATTTACCGCTATCTGTTCTTAGCCCAACTTCGGCAACATAACTTCTGCCCGGCTCTTTAATATTGATATACCAACATTCAATAAAAGAAGTAAGCTCTATATCAAAATAACTGTTATAACTCTCAGAGCCTTCAGATTCAATCCCGGTTACATCATAGACTCTTAAAACCTCTCTATAGCCTGAGTCTCCGCATCTTAAGCGAGTATCTTCCCAAAGCTGACCTCTAATCTCCCAGTAAGAGTACAACCACCAGGGATCTCTCACAAGCAATACAAGACTATCTTCATCGTAGTGATGCTTAACCTCCAGGCTCTCATTTAAACCTGTCTGACCTTTGGATTTCTTACTGCGATCAGTAGCTCCAGTATGAAATTTTGTTTGCTCAACAAGCTCCTGAGAAGGAGACTCTTTAGTAATCTTCTTTATTTTGAGAATCTTTCTCTTTCCTAAAGCCGGCTTAGAAACTCTCTTTTTCAGTTTTATCTTTTTGGTAATTTTACCTAATTTTACCTTCTGTTTAACTTTGCTTTTAACTCCTGCTCCTTTAGTCAAATTTTTGGAAAGAATCTTTATCAGTTCTGTCTTCTTAAACGCAGAGACGCTCTTGATCTTTCTTTTCTTTGCAAGCTCAAGAAGCTCTATTCTTTTTAATTTAGTTAAATCTTTACCCATAATATAATCCTCCCTATTACTAAACTCTTAAACCTTCAAACTCTTCTCTGTGCTTAACGGCTGCTTTAAAATGTTCCCTCTCTATTCCATTGTTAAGCTCAACCTCAATCTCAATAGCTGCACCTCTCTTGCAATGCGCAGCAACAATTTCAGCCGCCAGCGGATATATATTATCTCTTATATCATTCCCTACTGCAAGAGCCAAAGGACCCTTTACATCTAAAGGCATAAGGTGGGGTAGAGACAGCTCCTTAGATATAGATAAGAGCATATTATTCTCTCTTTCATCCCGGCCCACGACAAGCTTAAGACCCTTGGATAACCTAAAATGCCTGCCTAATTTAAGTAAGTATATCTCATCCAGAGAAGGGTTTTGAGTATGTTTAAATAGGTCTTTAAGCTTCTGGCTAAATCTCGGGTCTGTCAAAAGGCAGCCTCCTGAGGGAGCAGGATAATCTTTTATCTTATATTTCTCAACAAGCTCAAACTGTTTTTTCCGGGAACGCCCCTGAATATCGAAAAACTTCTCTCTATCAACCCAGCCTCTCTCTTCCGGTAGAGTAAGAGGTAATACTTTTGCCGAAAGAGGCCTCAATACCAGTCTATCCAAACCTGCCTCCCGCTCTATTTGAAAAAGCGTAGAACTATTCTGAGACATAGGACGTTCTCCTAAAACCTCACCTGTTATAATATATGAAGCACCGTGCTTTTCAAAAAGCTCTTTAGCCTTCTTGAACATAAAGATCTTACAATCTATGCAGGGGTTCATATTCTTACCGAAACCATGTTTTGGATTCTTAAGAAGCTTTAAATATTCAGATCCCAGCTCTACAACGTTAAGCTTAAGTCCAAGCAAGTCTCTAGAGGTAGCTTTAAGCAGCTCTTTAAGCTTACAATTATCATCGGGATGGCAATGACAGAACGGAATATGAAAATAGAGTACCTCAAAAGAGATAGCCTGCTCTTTTAAAATAGCTCCTACGAGTATAGAATCCAACCCTGAAATTAATAATAGACCTCTATCTTTCATGTGGTTTATTCTATAAGCAGATTATTCGCTTAATTTCTTGTTTATATTGTACTCGACGTAGCCGGAGAGAACCTCCTGGACTTTTACAGGAGGCAGTACTACGAAATAATGGCTTATTATTGCATGAGCAATCTCATGAGCAAGCATTCCGGCCCTTAGGCTCTCGGCAGATATATAGACCGTATTTTCATCGTGATAATAGAAAGATTCCGATTTTAACTCTCCGCCTAAAAGCTCAAAGAAAACTCTCTTCAGCTCATCTTTGGTTAAAAATATTTTTATATCCCCATGATACGAATAGAGATGCATATCCAAAAGATCTGATGTCTCTTCAAAAAGAGCATCAATATTTTCAGCTAAAATATCACTTGGTGAGCCGCCCCGGAATATCTGCTTATCGCTATCCTTGTAAATATAGAAATTGGGGCCTACTTTTATCTTATAAGCAATATCAAGGGGGTCAACTCCTTCATGGCAGTGGATAGTGAAATAATCACCGTTACAGACTAAGGCAAAATCCTGAGCATATACAGAAGGTATTAAGATAAGAATGAACAGAAGTATCTTTTTTGTCATATAAACTAAACTTTGAAGCGATGGAAATCGTTTTTAATTTTGTTCAGATTATTCAGAAGTATCTGTCTCTTATTCTCTTCACTTATATTCTCATTAAGCGCATGCTCCATATCGTTAATGCTAATCTGAAGCGCACTGAGATAGAATCTAAGCCTTGCTTTCATTTCGTTTAAAGAGGCAGCTATGTTTTGAAGCTGGTCATCTCCCCGTAGTTTAAAATCAGCGCTGATATCGCCATCAGCCATAGACTTGAACTCTTTCTCCAGACGATAGAGAGGCCCTGCTATCTTATGCGATATAAATAAAGTCAGCATAATGGTAAAGAGTCCAGTAACAACCATGACGATAATGACAGTCTGTATTAAGATCGGAATGATAAAATCTGCCGTTGATTTAACAACTGCTTCTGTATTCTCAAAACTTACTGTAGTCGTACGGCTCCCTGTGATGTAAAGCAAACCTACGGTAATAAGAGATCCTATTATTACTAATAAACAGAATTTCATAATAAACTGAACCTGGAATTTTCTATCTATAAAATATATTCTCCTTTTCCGCTTGGCCATCTTATCCTCCTTATTTATTTAAAACTGCATCGTAATCAATATCGATACTAGACTCTTCCTTAACATCTTTAAGCCAGTCATTAAGCGCCTGAGTCTGTTTCTCTCTTAATATCTGCCACTTAATCTGACTATATATCTCATCCAAGGGTTTATCGGTAAGAGCTTCTGCCTGCATCTCATCGTAACGTGCTTTAACCTCTACGTCAGCTACTTGAACCAGAGAAGAGAGCTCTTTGGATTTTAAGTCGACTATCAATTTAAAAAGCAGCTGTTCATAATAATGCTGCAGTGCATCCAGAAATTCTTCGCTTTTATGTAAGTCCATCTTCTCTGCTTCCTGAAGTATAAGCTTTTTGCTTACTAGTGCATCTAAAACCCCTTCCCGGGCATCAAGTGTATCATCCCGGCCTACGTTCATCTTTGAGAAATAGTCTTCAAACTCCTCCTCAGTCATCGTAAACTGATTGATTTTTACAACATACTGGTCTTTACGCAGATATCCTTTGAATGAATAGAAAACTACAACCAGGACCAGAAAGACTACTGTAATTGTGATTAATTTTCTCATAATAAATACCTTCCTTTTTATTTTATTTGCTACCAATATAATACTTTTTCAGCCGTTTTGCTACTAAATATCTATTGGGTAAAATACAGGCCCGAAAAATACCTTAAGGAACTGATTGAACAGTTGGATAATAATTTGCAGATAAAACATTGCTCAACACTTTTTTAAATAGCTCTGTTGCTGACAGAGCCTGAAAATCATCCGGCAAAGCAAGGGTGTCCATGCATAGAGTATATGCCGGAGTCATATAATTAGGACCTCTACTTAAATAATCAGAAATTCCTCTTACAAATTTACCGTGAACAATACCGGCGTAGATATCACCAGGATTTAGATTGTATTCCAAAAGAATATTTACTAGATAATGCATCCCAATTTTTACAGTCATACCAGTTGAAGTCTCATCGTCAAGTAAAAATACAATTGTATCTTGGTCAAGCTCTGCTAATTCACCGTCTGAGGTAAGTATTAAATTGGAAAAAGCAACTGTATTGGCATCAAGTCTTACTTTATTTAAATAACCGCTTATTATCTCAACATTGCTACCTATTTCAGATACGTATTTAGAGAGTGCTACCTCTGCTTCCTTAACATAGGTAAAGCTACCATCATCCGGAGCAAGAAGAAGTATTGTTTTTCCGTCCACACCTTTAGCCTCTCTGGCATGATTATATAGAGCTTCTGCAAGCTGCGGAAAAGCATTTATATTAAAAACTGTTTCGTCTCCTCTATCCGGAAAAGCAACTAAACCACTATGCTCACCGTAATGCACATTGATAGCAAAATTATAATCTAAAAAAGCATTTAGAGCTTTTAATACTGTATAGCCAGATATTCCCTCTCCTTCATGAAATATTTTATCCTGACGGGCATAACCCTGATAGGTGTTGGCCAATGTAATTGTTCTTACCCCCTGCATTCTTAAGCCGTAAAGAAGAGAGAACAGGTCTATGATATCAGCTACATTTCCTGTTGAAGCAACAACAATTACATCTTGATCCTCAAAATTTGAAAATCCCTCTAAACTCCAATGTAAACTATCACTTACAGACAATACTCTACTGCTGTCTGCATTGAATTCATCGGCTAACTCATCTGCAACAGAGAACAGCCTCGAGTCCAAACAAAGGATATGGTCAAAATGGTCTACTTCAACAGCATCGGAATATCTCTCTATAGAAATCAAATCTACGCTACAACCCTCCACCTCATCAGCAAAAACGCTTAATGTATAAAGCATAGCATCCTCATACTCACCCTGAGGCTGCCAATTATCTATTTTCACCCTTATACTTCTAGGATTATATTCTTTTATAGTTCCAAGCAATAAAATTGCATTTAAAAAATCGGTCTTATTCCGGGGTGAAAAAACTAAATTAATATCTTTACCTTCTATATCTTCTGGATTATTGATTCTTGGATTTACTTCACCATCAGGAAAACATGCCCAAGAGATACCTATAGAGAGACCGCTATCGTTTAAAATAGAGAAAGTAAGACTATCTGCGTCTCGTTCTCTGCGTAAAGATATACTATTTTGATTGCAGATAGAGATACTAGAAGATTGATGTCTTATATTTTGACTATTACTACAGGAATCCTTACCGGATACAGGATGCGATATGTCCAAACAATACCATAATATAGATATAACTGTAACAACTTTAAACCTAACCACCTCAAATTTCCCCCCCCTAATTTTTAAACTACCTTTGATTTATATATACTGCATGGTAAGCATGCTGTCAAATAGAAACTATAAAAGTTATAACAATTATAAAAAGCTCGTCTTAAAAAGCGGGATTAGTGAATATTAAAGTATATTTTACCTACTTTGCAAGTTCTGCTTCCAGCCAGGATAAGAATTCTCCTTCTTTTATTTCAAGCTGACCTTC